>JANMPV010000143.1:0-1581 GCA_031370045.1 Novosphingobium sp.
TCTTGCGGGTAGGAATGGCTGTCCCATCACGCGTCTGACCCGCCAATTTCACGGGAAGGGGCAAGGCATGGCACGCAAGAAAATCGCGCTCATCGGCGCTGGCAATATCGGGGGCACCCTCGCCCACCTGGCAGCTCAGAAAGAGCTGGGCGATATCGTGTTGTTCGACGTGGTCGAGGGCGTGCCGCAGGGCAAGGCGCTCGATCTGTCGCAGTGCGGTCCGGTCGAGGGCTTCGATGCGAATATCACCGGCACCAACGACTATGCCGACATCGCCGGGGCCGACGTTATCATCGTCACCGCGGGCGTCCCGCGCAAGCCGGGGATGAGCCGCGACGATCTGCTCGGGATCAATCTCAAGGTCATGAAGGCGGTTGGCGAGGGGATCAAGAACCACGCGCCGGGCGCATTCGTGATCTGCATCACCAACCCGTTGGACGCGATGGTCTGGGCGCTGCGCGAATTCTCCGGCCTCCCGCACCACATGGTGGTCGGCATGGCCGGGGTGCTCGATTCGGCGCGGTTCAGCCACTTCATCGCCGACGAGTTCAAGGTTTCGGTGCGCGACGTGAACACGTTCGTGCTCGGTGGCCACGGCGACACGATGGTCCCGGTCCCGGCCTATTCGACCGTCAACGGCATCCCCGTGCCCGACCTCATCAAGATGGGCCTCTCCACCAAGGAACGGATCGACGCGATCGTGCAGCGCACCCGCAGCGGCGGCGGCGAGATCGTCGCGCTGCTCAAGACCGGCTCGGCGTTCTATGCCCCCGCCGCCAGCGGCATCGCGATGGCCGAAGCTTTCCTGGGCGACCAGAAGCGCATCCTGCCCAGCGCGGCGTGGGTCCAGGGCGAGTACGGCCTCAACAACCTCTACGTCGGCGTCCCGGTGATGATCGGCGCGGGCGGCGTGGAAAAGGTCATCGAGATCGAACTGGACGACGAAGCCAAAGGCTACCTCAAGGTCAGCGTCGATGCAGTGAACGAACTACTGGTGGCGTGCCGAGCGATTGATCCGAGTTTGGGGTGAGACATCAGAGCGAATTGTCCGTCATCCCGGCGAAGTCCGGGATGACGGTTTAAGGAAACGAAGCAAATATGAGCATTTTGATCGACAAGCACACCAAAGTCATCACTCAGGGGATGACCGGGGCGACCGGCACTTTTCATACCGAACAGGCGCTTGCGTATGGCACGCAGATGGTCGCTGGCGTCACCCCGGGCAAAGGCGGCTCCACCCACATCGGGTTGCCGATCTTCGATACCGTCGCCGAGGCCAAGGCGCGGACTGGCGCTACCGCTTCTTGCGTCTATGTCCCGCCGCCGTTCGCCGCGGATTCGATCATGGAGGCGATCGACGCCGGGATCGAGCTGATCGTGTGCATCACCGAGGGCATCCCGGTGCTCGACATGGTCCGGGTCAAGCGCGCGCTGACGGGCAGCAAATCGCGGCTGATCGGGCCCAACTGCCCCGGCGTGCTGACGCCGGGCGAGTGCAAGATCGGGATCATGCCCGGTTCGATCTTCTCCAAGGGCAGCGTCGGCGTGGTCAGCCGTTCGGGCACGCTGACCTACGAGGCG
>JANMPV010000156.1:0-2006 GCA_031370045.1 Novosphingobium sp.
GACGGTTATCTCTTCGTCGTGCGGCGGGTTGACCCACGGGTGCAGCTGGACTCCGATCTCCGCTCGGCCCGCGGCCACCGCATCGCCCAGGACTTCGGCCGCGCGCGGATCGTTGACCACCGGATAATCGACCAGATACACCGGGACCACGCCATACCCTTCGCAAAACTGCTGAAACTTGGCGAGGCGCGGGATTGAATCGAGACTGTGATCGGCGCGGGCGAACGGGCTCGACCAGTCGAATTCTTCTTCGGTATCGACCGTGACGATGAAGCGCTGGCCGAATTCGGGCTTGAACCGCACGAAATCGCCGGGGCCGGGCAGGTCGGTGATCTGAACCTGGCGCAAGCGCGTCCCCTGCCGCCCTATGCGCCCCCGCTGGACGCGGAAGGCTTGGCATGCGCGGCGCTATGGGCATCGGCCAAGGCGGTCAACCCCGGCAGGCGCAGGACCAGCCTGGCGCCCTCGCGGCACAGCGATCCGCCGCACGCCGCAACCTCGGCCCGCGCCAGGCGCAAGGCAAATCCCCCGCCCATGAAGCCGAGCGATCCGGCGCTGCTGTCGGCTGTTGGATGGACCGCGAACAGCGCCCGATCCTCTTGCCCCTCGAGCGCGGACGGAAGGTCTGCCGCCAGCGCGAAACCGTCGCCGTCCGGGGCCAGGTCTACGGCCAGCGTTTCGCCGGGTAGCGCGGCGGCGGCGAGCAGCGCGAGCACGCGCCACAGCGTTCGCTCGGCCTCGCCCGCCGCCATCCGCACCGGGGAAGGGCCACTGCCTGCGAAGGTCAGGCGCACGTTGCGCGATGCAAGCGCCGGGCCGAGCTGGCCGAGCAGGCGCTCGATCACCTGGGCAAGATCGCACCTGCCCGCAACCTCGTCGCCGCGTCCGGTCTCGAACTTGACCAGGCGGTCGATCTCTTCGAACCCGGCGAGTACCGCGGCGCTGTCGGCGGCGATCGACGCGGCCAGGCTGCGGTACTGGTGCGGGGTCGGGCCGAACAGCTGCTGCTGGATCAACTCTGCAAAGCCCTGGATCGCATTAACCGGCGTGCGCAGTTCGTGGAGCAACTGGCGCAGGCGATCGGCAACGCTGTCGCTCGCTTCCGCCTGCATCGCGTCGGGTCGGCGCAGGACGCCCTGATAGCCCAGGAAGCGCCCGCCGTTGGCGGCAAAGCGCGGCGCGGCATCGATCTGCCAGGCTCCGGCGATGGCCGCGGCACCAGTCAGGTCGAGCCGCCCGCCGTGAACCGGGCGGCGCTGGCGCAGCGCGCGGGCGCTGGCAATGTCGGATCGAGCGGGCGAGCGCGCTGCGCTCTGGCCCAGAACGAAGCCCGCGAGCATTGCGCCGAACGGGGCATCGGCGCTGACGATGCAGCCACGGGCGTCGCTGACGAAGCGGATCGCGGTCAGCGCGGGCGCATCAGCCGCGTCGTCGTCGTCGCTGAGCGGAAGCCGCAGGTCGCCTTGCTGGGGGTTTGCGCCGGGCTGGGGCGCGTCGCCGAACTGGCCGAACTGGAGCGTGCCCGCCTTGCGGCTGCGCCGGAACGCCTCGATCCGACGGACGATTGCGCCGATCCCGTCGGATGCAGTGGGGGCGGTCTCCAGAACGGCCAGTTGCACCGGCTCGATCGCTGGTACGGACCACGTTTCGCCTTCCGGCGCGGGCAGGCCGATTTCCATGATCCCCAGGCGCCCGAGCACCGCACGGACCCGCGGTCCCAGATCGCTGCGCTGGCGCAAGTGGCCGCGCGCCGCAAGCGGCAGTTCGATCGCCAGAGCGGTCCACTGCCAGTCGTCGAGCCGTGCCGCGCCGATCGCCGCCGCAGCGACCACCGGGGCCTGGGTCGCCAGGCGCAGGATCAGGCCGGGGTGGCGCAGCGCGGCGGGGCTGGCGCGGACCAGCGCCGCGCGTTCATCGGCGGAAAGCGCTTGCTCGAGCGCGGTCAGCCGCGCCAGCGCCGGTTCGGGAAGCTCGAACCCGGGCGGGGTGCGGCCGAGCAGATCGAG
>JANMPV010000162.1:0-1878 GCA_031370045.1 Novosphingobium sp.
GCCGCCCGGCCGACCTGTGGACGCCGGACTACCGCACTCCGATGCAGGACAGTCTGCTGTGGATGTACGAGGGCCAGACCCAGTTCTGGGGCATCGTTCTTGCCGCACGTTCGGGAGTTCAGTCCAAGGACACCGTTCTGGCGATGTTCGCCAATGCGGCCGCGACGTATTCCGAAGGCCAGCCGGGCCGCGCGTGGCGCTCGGTCGAGGACACCACCAACGATCCGGTGATCAGCTATAGCCGCGTGGCACCCTATACTTCCCTCACGCGCTCGCGCGATTATTACACCGAGTCCGCGCTGATCTGGCTGGAGGCGGACCAGATCATCCGCCAGGGCACGCGCGGCACCAAGGGTCTCGACGATTTTGCAAGCGCCTTTTTCGGGGTGCGCGATGGCGATTGGGGCGAGCTGACCTATGATTTCGACGAGATCGTGCGCACACTCAACGGCGTTTATCCGCATGACTGGGCGACTTTCCTGACCACCCGGATCAAGACCCCCGGCCAACCCGCGCCGATCGCCGGGATCACACAGGGCGGCTACCGGCTGGTGTGGAAGGACAAGCCCAACAGCTACGACGAAGGACGGATGACCGGGGCCAAGACCACTGCGCTGACCTATTCGCTGGGGATCGGCCTCGATTCCGACGGCAAGGTTACAGCGGTGCGCTGGGATAGCCCAGCGTTCGACGCGGGGCTGGTGACGGGATCGCAGATCATTGCGGTGAATGACCTGGCGTACTCGGCGGACACCCTCAAGGAGGCAATCACCGCCGCGAAAGGTGGCAAGGACCCGCTGCGGCTGATCGTCAAACGCGGCGATTCGGTGCGCCCACTGGCGGTCGAGTGGCACGGCGGCTTGCGCTATCCGTGGCTGGAAAAGACCGGCAAGGTCGATGGTGGGCTTGATCGCCTGCTCGCTCCCAAGGCGCGTAAGTGAGCCGGGCGGGCGAAGTTCTGCGGCTGGGCAACCGGATCGCGTCGCCGCGCTTCCTGCTGTTCCTGGCGCTGCTGCCGATCGGGTACTTCGCCTATTTGGCGCTGGTTCCTGAAAGCGGCTGGACCGATGCTGCGGCGATGGGGTTCGATCTCGCCGCCCTGGTGTTCATCGTCTCGCTCGTTCCCTTGTTCAGCGATAGCTCGGCGGCGCAAATGCGCGCACATTCGCAGGCCAACGATGCCAACCGGATGCTGGTTCTGCTGATCACCACGCTGGTCACGTTCGCGGTGATGGCGGCGATCACCGGCGAATTGCCCCACGCCAAGAGCGGCGATGTGCTGGCGATGGCCAAGCTGGTCGCCACGCTGCTGCTGATCTGGTCGTTCGCCAATCTGGTCTATGCGATCCACTATGCGCACTATTACTACGCGACCGATCCGGGAAAGGGCGGCGACGTTGGCGGGCTCGATTTCCCCGGAACCAAAGTACCCGATTACAAGGACTTCGCCTATTTCGCGTTCACCCTGGGGATGACCTTCCAGACCTCCGATGTCTCGATCCGCGCGGCCAAGCTGCGCCATGTGGTGTTGCTCCACAGCTTCGGTGCGTTCGTCTTCAACATCGGGGTGATCGCGTTTACGATCAATGCGCTGGGCGGGGGCAAGTAGTGATTGCTGCAATGCAGCATGAGGGCTAAAGGGGCCGCACCATGGACATCACCAAAATCCCGGTCGGCGACAACCCGCCCGAAAGCCTCAACGTGATCATCGAAGTTCCCGTCAACGGCGAGCCGGTAAAGTACGAATTCGACAAGGCCAGCGGCGCGCTGTTCGTCGATCGCATCCTCCACACCCCGATGCGCTATCCCGCCAACTACGGGTTCGTGCCGCACACGCTCTCGCCCGATGGCGACCCGCTCGACGCGCTGGTCATCGCC
>JANMPV010000093.1:0-12921 GCA_031370045.1 Novosphingobium sp.
ATCGAAGTCGCGCTCGAATGGAACGACAGCTATTACGAAAACGTCCTGTGCTTCACCAACAACATCCCCCAGCGCGACGGCGGCACGCATCTGGCCGCCTTCCGCGCCGCGCTGACCCGCACGCTCAACAACTACGCCGAAAAATCGGGGCTGATGAAGAAGGAGAAGGTCAGCCTCACTGGCGATGACATGCGCGAGGGGCTGACCGCGATCGTCAGCGTCAAGCTGCCCGATCCCAAGTTCTCGTCGCAGACCAAAGACAAGCTGGTCAGTAGCGAAGTCCGCCAGCCGCTGGAAAGCCTGATGGCCGACCGGATGAGCGACTGGCTCGAGGAAAACCCGGCGCACGCCAAGGCGGTCATCGGCAAGATCATCGATGCCGCTGCCGCGCGCGAGGCGGCCAAAAAGGCGCGCGAGCTGACCCGGCGCAAAGGCGCGATGGACATCGCCAGTCTGCCGGGCAAGCTCGCCGACTGCCAGGAACGCGATCCCGCCAAGTCCGAGCTGTTCCTGGTCGAGGGCGACAGTGCCGGCGGATCGGCCAAACAGGGGCGCGACCGCCACTTTCAGGCGATCCTCCCGCTCAAGGGCAAGATCCTCAACGTCGAGCGCGCGCGGTTCGACCGGATCATCAGCTCCAAGGAAGTCGGCACGCTGATCCAGGCGATGGGCACCGGCATCCGCGACGAGTTCAACCTTGAGAAGCTGCGCTATCACAAGATCGTGATCATGACCGACGCCGACGTCGACGGCGCGCATATCCGCACCCTGCTGCTGACCTTCTTTCACCGCCAGATGCCCGACATCATCCGCGGCGGGCACCTCTACATCGCCCAGCCGCCGCTGTTCAAAGTCGCCAAGGGGCGCAGCGAGGTCTACCTCAAGGATGCCGCCGCGCTCGATCGCTATCTGGTCGAGGCAGGGCTGGCCGGGCGCGTGCTGGAAAGCGCGGGCGGGGCCAGAAGCGGCGCCGATCTGGAGGCGCTGGTCCAGCACGCGATGCGGATGCGCAGCCTGATGGCGTTCGTCCCCAAGCGCTATGACCCCGCGATTATCGAGGCGCTGGCGCTGGCCGGGGCGCTCGATCCTGAAGCAGATCGTACCGCCGCGTTGGCCAACAGCGTGCGCTGGCTCGATCGCGGCGATCAGGAAGCGCGGTGGAGCGCGGCGATCTCGGCCGAGGGCGGCTATCACCTCCAGCGGGTGTGGCGCGGGGTGACCGACCACCACGTGATCGAACCCGGCTTCCTCGTCAGCGCCGAAGCGCGCAAGCTCGCCCGGCTGACGGCCGAGCATGCCGAGGCCTATGGTGCGGTGGCGCGATTGGTGAAGGGCGGCGCGGCCGAGCCCGAGCCAGAGGAAGTTGTGGCCGACGATGACGGTGCCGAACTGGGCGAGGACCCCGGCGCGCAGGCCCCGGCGCGGGCAATTGCGGGCGACGGTTCGATCACGCGCCCCAGCCAGTTGCTCGATGCGGTGCTGGTCGCCGGGCGCAAAGGCCTGGCGATCGCCCGCTACAAGGGGCTGGGCGAAATGAATGCCGAGCAATTGTGGGAAACCACGCTCGACCCCGATGTCCGCCTGCTGCTCCAGGTCAAAGTCGAAGACGCCGACGTCACCGACGAAATCTTCACCCGGCTGATGGGCGACGTGGTCGAACCGCGCCGCGAGTTCATCCAGGAAAACGCGCTGAACGTGGCGAATCTCGACGTTTGACGATTCTGTCAGTCTCCGGGTTTTGCCCGGTGGGGTAGTTTCAGCCGATGGATGACGCCACCGACTTGCTCCATCGCGTCGCCGCCCGGCTGGACATCGCCGAACTGCTGGCTCGCTATTGTCGGGGCATCGACCGTTGCGACGCCGACGAACTCGACCGGGTCTTCGCCGACGATGCCTCGCTCGACTATGGCTCTGGCGCGCAGGGCAAGGCGGCGGCTTGCGCTGGCCTGCTCGCGGCGGTTGGCGCGATGCGCCTGACCCAGCACGCGATCGGCAATGTCATCATCGAGTTCGACGGTAGCCGCGCGCGCACCGAGACGTATTGCGTCGCGCTGCACATCCTGGGCGAGCCCGGCTCCGAGACCGAGATGACCGTCGGTGGGCGCTATCTCGACACGCTGGACCGGCGCACTGGAGAATGGCGCATCGTCGAGCGGCTTTATGTGATGGACTGGAACCGCCAGCGACCAGCGACGATGCGCGTCGAGGGCGGTCTCTATGACAACCTCCAGCGACGCGGCGGGCGCAGTCCGGAAGACCCGCTGTATCGCTGGAGCGCGACATGAGCGAGCGCAGCCCGGCGCTGCCGGCGTTGCTCGTCCAGGAAAACGCGCTGAACGTGGCCATTCTCGACGTTTGAGGTCGCGGGCGGCGAATTGCATTCCTGTCAGCTTTGCGACGGGGCATTCAGCGCCCGTGCAGCCATCCGGGGCAATACCGGGGCATCGCCTTGGGAGAGCACGTCATGAACAGAAAGTTGATTCTAGTCTTGGCCGGAATGGCCGCGGCGTCCGCAATGATATCTTCGCCCGCCGCAGCACGCGGCAGTGTGTCGATCAGCATCGGCACGGGAGGCTATGGCGGCTATAACGGCTACGGCTCAGGCTACGGTTCGCCCTATGGCTATGACAATCGCGGCTATCGCAACGACAACAACTATCGCCACGAGCGCCAGCACGGCGATCTTGAAGATCAGCATGACGATCAGCACGACGATCTGGATGAGGTCCACCAAGAGGCGCACGAGCAAGGCTTGAACCGCCGGGAACACCGCCGCCTGCACCGGTACTTGCGTCAGGAACATGCTTACGGTCATGACGACATCAATCGCGAGCATTCCGACGAGCATCGCTGGGATCAGCGCAGCTACTACCGCGGCTATTGATGCGTTTGCTGCGGTTGGATCGTTATAATCCCGGGTCCCGGCGTCCGTGAGGTGCTGGGACCCGATTTCGGACGCTGATCTCGTGGTTACCCCTCCCCATCGGGAAAGAATCGCCGCACCACCTCGCCCGCCAGCCGGGCCGGGCGCAGGGTGGTCGCATCGACGCAGCACCAGCTCGATTTGACTTCGGCGAGCACTTCCTCGCCGCGGCGGATTACGGTTTCGTAAAACGCGCGGGCGCCATGGAACTTTTCGAGCAGCACCGTGGCGATCACGTCGTCGCCCAAAAAGGTCGGGCGGCGATAAGTGATTTCGTGCTTGAGCGCGACCCACAGGTGCTGCGCGACCGCATCGGCCGGGGCGAGCGAGCGCCAGTGGCCGACCACCGCATCCTGGACCCAGCCGAGGTAGCTGGCGTTGTTGACATGGCCCATGAAATCGATGTCGCCGGGGGCGACCTCGATGGCGTAGCGAAATGGCGCGGGTTTGCTCACAATGGTGTAAATAGGCATTGGCAGGTTAATTTGCCAGCCTGTCGTTCGTGGGTTTGATCAGGCCAGCGCAAACCCGCGATAGCCGTCGGCCACTACCGCCTCGCACGCCTCGACGTAAGCCGGAAAGCCGCCGACGTAGGGCAGGAACACCCGCGGCTTGCCGGGGACGTTGGCGCCCATGTACCAGCTGTTGGCCTGCGGGAAGAGCGTGGTATCGGCCACCTCGCCGACGTGCGCGACCCATTCGGCTTCGGCTTCCGCCGTCGCTTCGAGCACGCCAAGCTGACGCTCGGCCATGTGGCCGATGCACGCGGCGATCCATTCGACGTGCTGTTCGATCGACATCATCATGTTGGTCAGCACCGATGGGCTGCCCGGTCCGGTGACGATGAACAGGTTGGGGAACCCGGCGATCGTCAGCCCGAGATAGGTCAGCGGGCCGTGCGCCCACTTGTCCTTGAGCGCCAGACCGCCGCGCCCGCGGATATCCATCCGCTCGAGCGTTCCGGTCATCGCATCGAACCCGGTGGCGATCACGATCGCATCAAGCGCGATCTCGCCCGCCGAGGTGCGGATGCCGCTTTGAGTACACCGCTCGATCGGAGTCTCGCGCAGATCGACCAGCGTCACGTTTTCGCGGTTGAAGGTGGCGTAATAGCCGGTATCGACGCACAGGCGTTTGGTCGCGATCGGATACGTCTTGGGCACCAGCTTTTCGGCGGTGGCGGGATCGGCGACGATGCTGCGAATTTTGCGCGCCATCAGGTCGGCGGCGACCTGGTTCGCGTCGGGCTCGGTCAGGACATCGGCGAACAGGCTCATCATCGGCAGCCCGCCCTTCTCCCAGCGCCGCGCGAATTCGGCTTCCTGTTCGGCGGGGGTCATTTCGGCTGCGGTGCGTTCCTCGGGATCGAACAGCGCGGCGACCATCTGGCCGCGCGCGGCGGCGCGATAGGTATCGCGGTTGGCGTCCCAATCGGCATAAGTCTCGGGCGTGATCGGCGCGTTCCACGCGGGCGCACAATAGTTGGGGGTGCGCTGGAATACGGTCAGCTGCGCGGCCTGCTCGGCGATCACCGGGATCGACTGGATCGCCGACGATCCGGTGCCGATCACGCCGACGCGCTGGCCGGTGAAATCGACGCCGTCGCGTGGCCATTCGAAGGTCTTGTAGACCGCCCCGGCGAAATCACCCATCCCGGGGATGTCGATTGGCTTTGGGGTGGAGAGGCATCCGGTGGCCATCACCACCCAGCGTGCGCGGTATGTCTCGCCGCGATCGGTACATACCGTCCAGCGCTCGGCTACCTCGTCCCAGTGGGCGCTTTCGACGCGGGTTTCGAACTGGATGTCGCGGCGCAGATGATAGCGGTCGGCGACGTGGTTGGCATAGCGCAGCAGCTCCTCCTGCGGGGCATAACGTTCCGACCAGCGCCATTCGCGTTCCAGCTCGGGGTCGAACGAGAACGAATACTCCATGCTTTGGATATCGACCCGCGCGCCGGGATAGCGGTTCCAGTACCAGGTTCCGCCGACCCCGGTTCCGGCCTCGATCACGCGAGCAGAAAGGCCCAGCGCGCGCAGCTTGTGGAGCATATACAGCCCGGCGAACCCTGCGCCTACGACGATCGCATCGAAATCCTGCCGACTCTGATCCGCCATGGCCATTCTCCCGCGCGGCACGATGCCAGATCGCAGGAAGCGTGCAACCTTTCAGGCGGCGCGCAAATCCCTGACGCCGATCGCGCCGCGGTCTTCGGCCGAGAGTCCGTCGAAGATCGTATCGACGATCCGCGCCAGTTTGGCTTCGCTCAGCTTGTCCATAATCATCACCATCAGCGCGATGTTGACGTAGGCCGAGGTCATCTGGTTGATCAGGCTCAGCGCCTCGTCGATCGAGAGGCCGGGGAAGTGCCCGTCGGACATCGCCTCGCCGATGATCTCGCACAGATAGTGGTCGCCCAGATCGACATAGCTGCGGACCACCTCGAAGTGCTGGTTGCCCAAATCGCAGTGCATCTGGAACAGCACGGGGTCGGCGCGATAGCTGTCGCGCAACAGGATGAAACGGCGAGCGAAGAATTCGTACATCTTGCGCCGCGGCGGCAGGTCGGAAGCGACGACTTCCTCCATGATCCGCACTTTGGCGCGGAACCAGCGTTCGGCCACCCCTTCCAGCAGATCGTCGTACGTCTCGAAACTGCGGTGGAGCGCGATGACCGTCAACCCGAGGCGGTTAGCGACTTCGCCCAGGCTCAGCGCGGCATGCCCGCGTTCCTGGATGATCGCGAGCGCGGCATCGACCGCGCGATCGTGCAGCGGATCGGGTTCGGCCACGGTGGCGATCGTGCTGGTCGGCATAGCGATAGATCCCTTCCGTCGCGTCGTGGCAAATTTAGGCTCGCAGGTGCAGCATTTCAATCGAACGGTAGCGAAAATTCCTGACGCGGTATTCGGCTTGCGCTAACTGGCCGGAATGATTTCGCTTTCGCGCCTGTTCGCCACTCTCTGTGTCCCCGCCATTGTCGGCTGCACCACGGTGCCCCGCCAGCCTGCGGCCCCGGTCGAGGTGGGCATCATCGCAATCAACGATTTCCACGGCGCGCTGGAACCGCCCAAACAGGCGGTGCCAACGATCGTCCCGGCGGGTGCCTCGGTCGATCCCAAGGACGACGTCCGCCTCTCCGGCGAGAGCGTTCCGGTCATCGCGGTCCCGGCGGGCGGCGCGGCGTGGCTCGCGAGCGCGATCGACAGCGTCCGCGCCAAATACCCCAACCATGTCACCGTTTCCGCCGGAGACCTCATCGGTGCCTCGCAGCTCGCCTCGTCGCTCTATCTCGATGAGCCTGCGGTGGGCGTGATGAACCGCATCGGGCTCGATTTCAACGCGGTCGGCAATCACGAATTCGATCGCGGGGTGGCTGAATTGAAACGCCTCGCAGGCGGCGGATGCCAGCCGCTCGCGGCGCGCAAGCCGTGCCAGCTGGAGCAATGGGCGGGAGCGAAGTTCCCGTTCCTGGCGGCGAACTCGATTCGTCCCGACGGCCAGACGCTGTTTCCCGCCACCGGCCTCAAAACCTTCGGAAGCGGACGGCGCAAGGTGACGATCGGGTTCATCGGGGCGACGCTTAAGGAAACTTCCGACCTTACCGCCAAGGAGAACCTCCAGGGCGTGACTTTCGCCGACGAGGCCGAGACGATCAATGCGTTGGTCCCGAACCTGAAGGCGCAAGGGGCCGACGCGATCGTCCTCTTGATCCACCAGGGCGGGCGCACCGACACCAAAATCGTACCCGATCCCAGCGGCTGCGCGGGCTTCAGCGGTCCTATTCGCTCGATCCTCGACCGCCTGGACACTCAGATCGACGTCGTCGTTTCCGGCCACACCCATTGGGCCTATGTCTGCGACTACCGCACACTCAATCCGGCCAAGCCGTTCCTGCTGACCAGCGCAGGGGTGTTCGGTGAACTTGTGACCGACATCGCGTTGACCATCGATCCCGCGACACATCGGGTCGTTACCAAGAATGCGCGCAACGTGATCGTCCAGAGTCCCGGTTATTCCAATGCACGCGGCAATTTGCACACGACTGCCCTCTATCCCCAGTTCGCACCGCGGCCCGACATTGCTTCCTACGTCGCGCGCTATGTCGCCGCCTCGAAGGATTTCATCGAGCGCCCGGTGGGCAAGCTTGGCGGGATCGTCGAGCGTCCGGGTGGCGATGCCTCGAACAAGGGTGGCAGCCTCGGCAACCTCGTCGCCGATGCCCAGTTGGCGGCGACGCGCAAGGCGGGGGCGCAGATCGCGCTGATGAACGTGTTCGGGCTGCGTGCGCCATCGCAGATCGCGCCCGCCGCCGATGGCGGGGTGACCTTTGGCCAGCTCTATGCGGTCCAGCCGTTTGCCAACGACCTGGTCACCCAGTCGCTGAGCGGGGCCGAGCTCAAGGCCGTGCTCGAACAGGGACTCGACGCCAACCAGCCGGTCCAGTTCCTCAGCCCGAGCCAGGGGTTTTCGTACAGCGTCGATATGGCCCGGCCCGAGGGCCAACGGGTGGTGTCGATGACGGTGGACGGCGTGGCGATCGACCCGGGCAAAACCTATCGCGTGACCACCAACAGCTTCCTCGCCAACGGCGGCGACAGCTTTTCAGGTCTGGTCAAGCAGCGCGATGCGGTGATCGGCGGGACGGATATCGACGCGCTTGAAGCGTGGCTCAAAGCGGTCCCACCGCGCGCCGCGCCGCTGGAGGAACGGGTGATCGATCTCAATCCGGCGGTGACCCCCAAGAAGCCCGAAGCGATGTCTAGGTAGTCACTCCTTCGGCCACCACGGGACGAACCCGGAGGTCCGCTCGACATAGGCCGCATACTCGGGCCGCCGTTTGGCCATGCCGCGTTCGAGCAGCGGCTTGCCCGACCATTTGGTCAGCGTGAACGTCAGAAATAGCGGCCCGATCGCACTGGCCGCGGCGACCCACCACCCGGCCTCGGAAGCGGCGAGCCATATGCCCCACCAGGCGCAGGCATCGCCGAAATAGTTCGGGTGGCGGGTATATTTCCACAGCCCGGTGCCCAGCACTTTGCCCTTGTTCGCCGGATCGGCGCGGAAGCGGGATAGCTGCCAGTCGCCGACCCATTCGAAGAACACGCCGACGCTCCACAGCGCGAGCCCGGCCAGCGCCAGCACTCCCAGCGGGGCGGGATCGGGACTGGCAAGGATGCCCATCTGCGCGGGCAGGCAGGTGAAGAACAGCAGCACCGCCTGCGGGGCGAATACGGCTTTCAGTGCCGCCCCGGCAAAGGTGCCACGCTCCTTGGCTTTGCCCAGCATCCTGGCATAGCGCGGGTCCTCGCCGTGGGCCCGCCAGCGCACGAACAGGTGCAGCCCCAGCCGCGCACCCCACAGCACCGTCATCGCCATAATCAGGGTGGCGCGGGCGCCGGGCCCATAATCTATATTTCGGCCCAGCTGGAGCCAGCTTGCCAGCGCGAGCAGCGCCATCCCGCCGCCCCACACCGCATCGATGAAGCTGACGTCCCTGATCCGTACCGCGATCAGCCACAGCGCGGCCATTGTCGCCACGGTCAGCGCCGCGTTTGCCAGCAACCCCTGAATCATTGTCCCCTCAGGCATCGGCCTTATCTCCATTTGCTACGCGGTCTCCGGCCAGCACCCCGAAATCGGTTTGCCCGCGCGCCGGATTGCGCGGGGTCACGCTGCGATAGTATTCGGCGATCTTCTTCATGTCTGCGGCATAGTCGCCGGTTGGCCAGATCGCCGCGCCCAGCCCGCCGGTCTTGGTGCCATAATCCATCATCCCGACCACCAGCGGCACCTTGGCGCCCAGCGCGATGTGGTAGAACCCGGTCCGCCAGGTCCGCACCGCCCCGCGCGTGCCCTCGGGCGCGACCGTGAGCAGGAAACGCTTGCGGCGAGCAAATTCGACGATCATCTGCGCGACGTAGTCGTTGCGGCTGGCGCGATCGATCGGCACCCCCCCCATGTCGTGCATGAAGCGGTTGAGCGGCCAGCGGAACAGCTCTTTCTTGCCCATGAAATGCGCCTTGACGCCGAGCGCGTCGGTCAGCCCGAGGTAGTTGACGAAATCCCAGTTGGAAGTGTGCGGCGCGGCGATGATTACCCCGCGCAAGTCGGCCGGCGGCGCGCCCGTCGCGCTCCACCCGCGGGTGCGGTAAAACCACAACAGGAACCGCCGCAACACGCGCGAAAGCAGCGCGGGCGGGGGATCGTCATGCTCTGTTTCGCTACTTCCGATCGCTCTCACCCGGCGAACATAGGGAGACTGACGGCACTATGCCAGCGTCCGTGGCGTGAGTTACCGCCCCTGCGCCCTCCAGCGCGAGACGGCGCGCTGGACCTGCTCTTCCTCGCCGCCGCTGTGGTTCCACAGTTCGGAGAACGAGGGGTCGGCCGATGCCGGGCGCTTGTATTCCTCGAGCTCGTCGAAACTCACCCGGATCGGGATCGAGACGCCCTCGCCGCAGATGATGCATTCGCGGTTGCGCAGCGCGGGGATCGAATCGAGGAAGCCGCGCGCGCCTTCGGGCATCGCCGCTTTCACGAACGCCTGGTCGCGATCGTTGTTGAGGCGCATCGTGATGATCGTGCCGCACTGGCTGAGCACGCCTTCGGCCAGATCCGAGGGGCGCTGGGTGATCAGCCCCAGACTGATCCCGTACTTGCGCCCTTCCTTGGCGATCCGCGACAGGATCCGCCCGACGCTGGAGCCATCGGCGTTCTTCTCGTTGGGCACATAGCGGTGCGCCTCTTCGCAGACGAGCAGGATCGGGCGGGTGACATCGTCGCGCGACCAGATCGCATAGTCGAACACCAGCCGGCTCAGCACCGCGACCACGGTCGAGGTGATGTCCGAAGGCACGCCTGAAACGTCGATGATCGAGATTGGCTTGCCGTTCGAAGGCAGGCGGAAAACCTTGGCGATGAATTCGGCCATGGTGTCGCCGACCAGCATGCCCGAGAACATGAATTGAAAGCGCGGATCGGCCTTGATCTCGTCGATCTTGGTCTTGAGCCGCATGAACGGCGCGGTCGAAGTCGCCTTGTCGAGCCGTCCCAACACGTTCTGGATGCCGCTCGACAGGTCGGACAAAAGATAAGGGATCGGCGAATCGACCGTGATCTTGCCCATCGTCTCAGCCAGGCGATTCTTGCCCCGCGCGGCGAGCAGGCACTTGGCGAGGATATCGCGATCGTCCTGCGCCTCGCTGCCCCGAGCGGTGACGAACACCTCGCAGTGCTCTTCAAAGTTCATCAGCCAGTAGGGCATGTGCAAGTTGGAAACGTCGAGCAGCAGCCCTGAATGGCGGAACGCGGCGGAGTATTCGCCGTGCGGATCGATCATCACGATATGCGCGTCGGGCGCGGCCTCGCAAATCTTGTGGAGGATCAGCGCGGCGCTGGTCGATTTGCCGGTGCCGGTCGAGCCGAGCAGCGCGAAATGCTTGCCCAGCATCGCGTCGATATACAGCCCGGCGCGGATGTCCTTGGTCGGATAGACCGTGCCGACGGTGATCGCCGTGCGCCCGTCGCTGGCATAGATCTGGCGCAAATCCGCGCTGGTCGCGGGATAGATAAGCGCGCCGGGGATCGGATAACGGGTCACGCCGCGGCGAAAGTGATAGATCTTGCCGGTCAGCTTTTCTTCGTCGCCTTCGCCCAGGAAGTCGATCGCGGCAACGATCCCGCCGGGGATCGTCTCGTCCGAGCGCTGGGTGCGGACGCTGGCGAGCAGCCAGGTGTTGCCGACCCGGATCTTGATCTGGCTGCCGACCTGCCCGGCCAGCGCCACCGACGGATCGGTGTCTGCGGCGCACTCTTCCAGCCGCCCCAGATCGAGCGCTATGCGCGATCCCGAACCCGCGATCTCGATCACCATCCCGATTGGCTCGAGCGCATTGCGCGAATTGGTCGGTAGCTCGATGCGTGGCGCTGGAGCGGGAGCCGGAGCTGCGACGCCCCCGCCTGCAGGCTGCTGCGGCCGGTGGAAGTCGCTGACGCCGGCGGGCTGGGCTTCGTCCAGACCGTACCTGCTCATATCCGACATCGCGCCCGGTCCCCGATTATCGATGGGTGTATCCATGCCTGTGGGGATAGGGGGGCACGGTTAAGATCGGGTAAGCTTGTCTCGTACTGGGTGAGCGGCAATGGCGAAAGCAGCCTTATACCAGCGCGAACAGGCGCCCGGCGACCCAGCCCATGAACACTGACATCAGCACCGCGCTGAGCCCGTACCACAGCCCGTTGCGCTGGGCCTGGTCGGCGATGAAGCGTTCGAACCCCAGCTTGCGCACCGCCACCGTGGTCGAGGCCGCAGCGACGACCTTGCCGCGCGAAATGGCAAACGTCTCGGCGGTGTAGGTTCCGGTCTGGACGCTGGAGGGCAGCGAAATCCGCGCCTGATACAGCACCCCCCCGCTGACTTTCACCGCGTCCTCGTCCTGCTGATACAGCGCCTGGCGGCGCATCAGATCGACCAGCCCCGAAGCGAACCGCGCCTGCTGCTTGGGATCGATCGCGCCGATCGGCGAGAGCTGGAGCCAGGGCAGCCCCAGCTCATAGATCGCCGCGGTTCGATCATCGACGATGTCCTTGATCGGGCGCGACGAGGCCACCGCGAAAAACGCCGGGGCCGAGCGGAACTCGCTGCTGTCGGCGTTGATCCACACGCCTGCAACCTTCTGCTTTTCGCGCAGCACGATCGAGCGGCCCGGGCCCTGAAGCACGATTACGATGTCATACCCTTGCGCGGCGCGGGTCCCTTCAGGCGTCAGGATCGCGCCGAACAGGAGGAGGTTGGTGCCGGTAAAGCCCTGCTGGACCTGGATCTCGTGTTGCGAAATCTCGGGCACCAGAATCGGGTCGCGCGCCGCGCCGAGCACGACCAGCATAAGCAGGGCGGCCAGCATCCTCACAATGGCGTGACGGTAAATATCTCGTCGGGGCGATACCCCAGCCCGAGAGCCAGGCGCAGCGCGACGAGGATGACGATCCCGGCCAGGATTAGGCGCAAGTATTCGGGCCGCGCCTTCTGCGCCAGCTTTGCCCCGATCTGAGCGCCCGAAACCGAACCGATCAGGAGCAGGATGGCCAGCACGATGTCGACCGCCTTGGTCGTCAGCGAGTGCATCATGGTCGAGACCATCGTCACGAACAGGATCTCGAACAGCGATGTGCCGACCACCACGCTGGCGCTCATCCCCAGAATGTAGAGCATCGCCGGAACCAGGATGAAGCCACCGCCCACGCCCAGCAGCATCGTCAGAATGCCGGTGGAAAAGCCCAGCAGCAGCGGCGCGAGCGGCGAGATGTACAGCCCCGAACGATAGAACCGCCAGCGCCACGGCAGGTTGGCGACCAGCGGATGGTGCCGCCGCTTGCGCGCGGGCAGGCGCTTGCCACTGCGCATCGCGCGCAGGCTTTGCAGCGATTCGTGGCCCATCATCCCGCCGATCGCACCGAGCATGATCACGTAGAGGATGTTGATCACGGTATCGATCTGGCCGAGTTCCTGGAGCAGCCGGAACAGGACCGCGCCGACCAGCGTGCCGAACACCCCGCCGACCACCATCACTCCGCCCATCAGGTAATCGACCCCACCCCGCCGGGTGTGCGCGAACACACCGGAGACGCTCGCCCCGGTCACCTGGCTGGCGGCGCTGGCCGCGGCGACGGTGGGCGGAATCCCGTAGAAGATCAGCAGCGGGGTGGTCAGGAAACCGCCGCCCACCCCAAACATTCCCGACAGGATACCCATCAGCCCGCCCAAACCGACGATCACCAGGCCGTTGACCGAGAGGTTGGCGATGGGGAGGTAGACGTCCATCCTGCGCGCGGGCCTAGCCTATGCGGCCCGCGATGGGAACGCGGTGGCGGCAATAGTGATTATTTTGAGCGCAACTCATCTCCAACGGGATTTGGGTCAGAGTTTGAAGCCGATTAATCAGAAACCCGCTGAAAAGGTCAGCGTCGGGCCGGAGGCGGGGCGCGCGTTGCCGGCG
>JANMPV010000191.1:0-1662 GCA_031370045.1 Novosphingobium sp.
CTCCCGAGGCAGCTCCTGAAGCTGCCCCCGAGGCACCCGCCGAAGCCTGATAGGCCATTTGAACAGCGGGGCTGTGGCCCCGCTGTTCACACCACACTTCAAGAGGATAGACGCAATGGCTTATACCGCCACTGACGTGAAGAACCTGCGCGAGCGCACCGGCGCGGGGATGATGGACTGCAAGAAGGCACTCGACGAAGTTGCCGGCGACTTTGAGGCCGCGGTCGATTCGCTGCGCGCCCGCGGTCTGGCCGCCGCCGCCAAGAAATCGAGCCGCACCGCGGCCGAGGGTTTGGTCGGGGTGGCCGTCGAAGGCACCCGCGGGGTAGCGGTAGAGGTCAACTCGGAAACCGACTACGTTGCCAAGAACGAGCAGTTCCAGGACTTTGTCCGCAAGACCACCGAAGTTGCGCTGGGTCAGGGTTCGGACGACGTCGAGACGCTCAAGGCAGCGGCCTATCCCGGTGGCGGGACCGTCAGCGATACCCTGACCAACAACGTCGCGACGATCGGCGAGAACCAGCAGGTTCGCCGGATGAAGTCGGTTTCGGTCGGCAACGGCGTAGTCGTGCCCTATATGCACAACGCTGCGGCCCCCAACCTGGGCAAGATCGGCGTGCTCGTTGCGCTTGAAAGCGAGGGCGACAAGGCCGCGCTTGAGGCGCTGGGCAAGCAGATCGCAATGCACATCGCGGCTGCTTTCCCGCAGGCACTTTCGGCCGCCGATCTCGATCCCGCGATACTCGAGCGCGAGCGCAAGATCGCGCTCGACAAGGCGATCGACGAAGCGTCCAAGAGCGGCAAGCAGATCCCCGAGGATATCCTGGCCAAGCGGGCCGATGGCGCTGCTGCCAAATTCGCCAAGGACAACGCACTGCTCAGCCAGGTGTTCGTCATGGATAACAAGACCCCGATCGCGCAAGTCGTCGAGCAGGCGGGCAAGGCCGCAGGCGCTTCGATCGTGCTCAAGGACTTCGTCCGCTTTCAGCTGGGCGAGGGTATCGAGAAAATTGTCAGCGATTTCGCCGCCGAAGTGGCAGAGGCTGCGGGCCTCAAGGCGCCCGAGCCCGCCAAGTAAGTCGCGCTCGCCTCACACCGTCATCCTCGCGGCATCGAACGTCGGCGGGGGTGACGGGCTGGGCTTGGCGTAGTAACGGTCCCGCCAGCCCGCGGAGAGACTCCCCCGACATGAAGCTCAAGCCGTTCAAGCGCATCCTGCTGAAGCTGTCGGGCGAAGTGCTGATGGGCAACCAGCAGTTCGGGATCGATCCCGATTTCGTCGCCGAAATGGCGCGTGAGGTGAAGGCGGCCAAGGACACCGGGCTGGAAATCTGCCTGGTCATCGGAGGGGGCAATATTTTTCGCGGGATGGCTGGGGCGGCCAAGGGCATGGATCGCGCCCAGGCCGACTACATGGGCATGCTCGCCACCGTGATGAACGCGCTGGCAATGCAGAACGCGCTCGAACAGTGCGGGGTCCCGACTCGGGTCCAGTCGGCGATCGAGATGGACAAGGTATGCGAGCCGGTGATCCGCCGCCGCGCCGAGAGGCATCTTGAAAACGGCCGCGTGGTGATCATCGCGGCCGGCGTTGGCGAACCTTATTTCACCACGGCCCGCGGGGCCGCGTTGCGCGCGGCGGAAATCAAATGCGATGCGCTG
>JANMPV010000215.1:0-3217 GCA_031370045.1 Novosphingobium sp.
GGTGTTCGACGTGGCGTGGAGCGACATGGCCAAGCGCCAGCCAGTGGGGGGCAAGGTGCCTGCGGTGGGCGATACCGTCGATGTCGCCAGGGCCAGCTACACCAACGCAATCGGCGCGCCCGAACTGATGACGGTGTGGAGCGATCCCGAATTCGATCCAGCCGCAAAGGCGTTCTATTACGTCCGCGTGATCGAAATCCCGACCCCGACCTGGGTCGCGTTCGACGCGCTGCGGTACAAGCTCAAGCTGCCGCCCGAAGTGCGGGTCAAGTCGCAGGAGCGCGCCTACACCTCGCCGATCTGGTACGATCCAGCAGCATGAACTGGCGCACGCGCGGCACCCGCTTGCTGCGCGAGCCGCTTGTCCACTTCCTTGCGCTGGGGTTGCTGATTTTCGCGCTATTTGGCAATTCGACGAGCGCCGACGAGCGGCGGATCGTTATAGATGCTGCCCGCATCGAGCGACTGGCAGGGCAATATGCGCAGAATTTTCGCCGCGCGCCCTCGCCTGCCGAGCTCGACGCGCTGATCCGCGACGACGTGAAAGAGGAAGTCTATTACCGCGAGGCGCTGCGCCTCGGGCTCGACCGCGACGACGAGGTCGTGCGGCGGCGGATGCGCAGCAAGATGGAGGCGTTCGAGGATACCGCCGAGGATATCGCCGCACCCGACGACGCCACGCTCCAGCGGTGGCTGGCGGCGCACCCCGACCGCTTCGCCGGAGAAGCGAACTACGCTTTCGATCAGCGCTATCTCGGCGCGGATTCGGCGGGGGCGCAGACGGGTCTTGCGCAACTGCGCGCCGGGCGGGACTTTGGCGGAGCGACGATCCCGATCCCTGCGCAGTTCGAGGCTGTCGGCGCGGGCGAAGCGGCGGAACTGTTCGGCGACGCGTTCCCGGCGACGCTCGATCACCTGCCAATTGGCCAGTGGAGTGGACCGGTGGCGTCGGGGCTCGGCCAGCACCTGGTGCGGGTCCGCGCGCGGAACCCCGCCGCACCGCCCCAGCTCGCCGCGATCCGCCAGCGGCTCGAAAACGACTGGCGCGCGGCGATGGCGCGCGAGCGATCCGAGCGGGCCTATCGCGCGCTGCTCGGGCGCTACGACGTGGTGATCGAGAAGCCGTGATGAAGCTGCTGTTCGCGCTGCTGGCGCTCGTCCTGACGCTCGCCCCTGCCCACGCCGACGACTTGCGCCCTGGCTATCTCGAATGGGCCGAGCAGGCACCCGGGCAGTGGCGCATCATCTGGAAGGCGCCGCTGCTCGGTGGGCTGGCGACGCGGACCAAACCGATCTTGCCAACCGGCTGCACGGTTCGCGACGCGCGGCGCCAGTTCGTCGGGCAAACGGTGGTCGAAACCTTTCACGTCCGCTGCACCGCTTCGCTCGCCGGGCGGACGCTGGGGCTGGCCGGACTGGAGAGCGGTTTCGCCGATGCGCTGCTGCGCGTCGCCCCGCTTCGCCAGCCCGCGCAGGCGGCGCGCTTGACCCCGCAAGAGTCCGAGGTTGTCGTCGCATCGCGCGGATCTGCGTCAGAGGTCGGGCGGACTTATCTGGGGCTCGGTTTTAGCCACATCCTGTTCGGCTTCGACCACCTGTTGTTCGTGGTCGCGCTGGTTCTGCTGATCGGCGGATGGCGGCGGCTGGTCGCCACCGTCACCGCGTTCACCGTCGCCCACTCGCTAACCCTGGCCGCGACCACGCTGGGGCTGGTCAGCGTGGCGCGCAAGCCGGTCGAGATCTGCATCGCGCTCTCGATCGTGCTGGTCGCGCGCGAGATCCTGCGCCCGCTCGATGCGCAACCGACCCTCGCCCGCCGCGCGCCCGCCTTGATCGCGTTCACGTTCGGTCTGCTCCATGGCTTCGGCTTCGCCGCCGCGCTGGCCGAGATCGGTCTGCCTGCGGGCGAAATCCCGCTCGCGCTGTTCACTTTCAACGTAGGGGTCGAGCTGGGCCAACTGGCGATTGTCGCGGCGACGCTGGCGCTGCTTGCGGCTCTAACGCGGCTCGCGGCGCAATGGCAGCGACCGGCGACGGCTGCCGGGGCCTATGCGATCGGCGCGGTGGCCAGCGCCTGGGTGATCGCACGCGCATTGGCATAATACGGCAGCCGAATTGGTGGCTCCCTCCCAGGCGAACTCGAGCGGCGCGGGGGTCCACCCGATACCGTCTCAATGCTGCAACGGAGAGATTGGTGCGCCCGGAGCGATTCGAACGCCCGGCCCTCAGATTCGTAGTCTGATGCTCTATCCAGCTGAGCTACGGGCGCTTGGAGCGGCGCAGATAGGTGAGCCACCCCGGCTTGGCAATCCCCTAAGCAGTCCCGCCGACGGGCGTTGCCACGATTGCCGCCAGCCTGGCGATAAATGGTTGGTCGAGCGGCGGAACCGCCAGAGTCGCAGCCTGTGCAGCGGTGAACCACCCGATCGCTTCGGCGTCCAGACACCGCGGTTCGCCGCGCCAATGCGCGCACCTGTAAAGATTGAGGACAAGTCGCGGGCCGGATCCGGGATCCTCCCAGACCTCGCCCACGGCGTGCAGATCGGCGGACGCGACGACTACGCCCAGTTCTTCGGCGATTTCGCGGATTAGCGCCGATTCGGGGCATTCTCCGCGTTCCACTTTGCCGCCGGGAAACTCCCACAGCCCGCCGTGGCGCGCATCGCAACGGCGCTTCTGGAGCAAAACGCGCCCGCCCCGGTCGATCAGGGCGACCGCGACCACGCGTATGGCTGTCGGAATTTTTGCCATCGCCGGGCCGCCTCTCAACCTTTTCTTAACCCGCGTCCGGCAAGTTGCCCATCCGAATACCACGAATTGGGGAAGGCAAGCCAGACATGCAAAAGCTCATGCGGCAGATTCTCCGCGACAACACGGGCGCAGCCGCGGTCGAATACGGGCTTATCATTTCGCTGATCATCCTCGCGATGCTCACGGCGCTCAGCGACTTCGCGACCGCCAACACAACGATGTGGAATAAAGTCGATTCGACCATGGCAACGGCCACAGCTTAAGTAAATTTAAAGAATTCGACCTTAACCTCGAAAATGCTTGATCCGGGGCTAAATTCGGAAAGAGCCGGGTAGACGAAGACAACAACCAGGAGACCGACCATGAAGTTTCTGCGCAACCTTAAGAAGAACAGTGCCGGCGCCACCGCGATCGAATACGGCCTGATCGCCGCGCTCATCGCCGTCGCCGCGATCACCGCGATGAG
>JANMPV010000255.1:0-5816 GCA_031370045.1 Novosphingobium sp.
TCCAGCGATTTCGCCAAGCGGACCCCGCCCTTGGCATCGGCGGGGAGTTCCTTGAACTTGCCTTTGCCGCGCCCGCCCGCGTGAATCTGCGCTTTGACCACCCATAGCGGCCCGGGGAGCTTATTCGCCGCAGCGACCGCTTCTTCCACGGTCATCGCCGCAAAGCCCGCGGGTACCGCGATCCCGGTTTTGGCGAGCAGGTCCTTGGCCTGGTATTCGTGGATGTTCATGCACGGGTCCCGAATGGCGGATAAGTGAAGATTCCCGTACGAAGCGGGCGCGAGCGCGCATAAGCACAGGGGGGGGCGTTTGAAAAGGGGGCGTGTTAACCGCTCGGTTAATCGCAGGCACCCAGCTTGCAGGCGACGGCGAAAAAGCACAAGCGGCAAGCACCGTGATCGACCGCGCCCGCCTTGAACAGATTGTCCGCCAGGCCGGCGCGATCGCGCTCGCGACCTGGCCGGGGCACGGCCATGCGCTGGAGGTGTGGGATAAATCCCCCGACAATCCGGTTTCCGCCGCGGACCTTGCGGTCGATGTGTTTCTCAAGCGCGAACTGGGCGCGCTGCTGCCCGCCGCCGGTTGGCTTTCCGAAGAAACCGTCGACCATCCCGAGCGGCTCGAGCGCGGGCTGTGCTGGCTGGTCGATCCGATCGACGGGACGCGCGATTTTATCCGCGGGCAGCCCGGCTGGGCGGTCTCAGTGGCGCTGGTCAGCGAGGGGCGGCCGCTGTTGGGGATGCTCGCCGCTGCTGCGCGTGACGAGTTCTGGAGCGCCGAGGCGGGCCACGGGGCGTGGCGCAACGGCGTGGCGCTGGCCGCCAGCAGCCGCGCGACGCTGGCCGGATCGCGCGTCCCCGCCGATGCCCTGCCGCGCCCCGATTCCGATCTGGTGGTGGTGGACAAGCCCAACTCGATCGCGCTGCGGATCGCGATGGTCGCCGCCGATGAGGCCGATCTGCTCGCCAGCTTGCGCTGGGGGTTCGAATGGGACGTCGCCGCCGCCGCACTGATCGCGCGCGAGGCCGGCGCGGCGGTGAGCGACGCGTTCGGCCAGCCGCTCGCCTACAACAAACGCGATCCGCGCGCCTTCGGGGTGCTGGTTACTTCGCCTGCAATCCATACGGCAGCATTGGAAAGGCTGGCGGAGCGCGCGGAGAAGCTGGGGCGGTAGGTTGCGCGGGTGTCTCGACTTCGCTCGACATGAACGGGTTTTTTTGCATCATCGCCCCAACCCCGCTCATCCCGAGCGAAGTCGAGGGACGGCGCGCAGCGCTGGCGCAAATCCCCTACGCAAATTCCTCGGTGTCGATCGTGCGCTGCATCGCTTCGGAATAGCGCCCGCCGGCGACCGTCTCGCGATTGATCAGCGATTCCAGCTCGGACACAACCGACAACGGCAATTCCCAATCCCACCGCGCGATGTTTTCTTGCAGATGCGCGATGCTGGCGGTGCCGGGGATCGTCACCACGTGATCCCCGCGCGACAGCACCCAGGCCAGCGAGAGCTGCGCCGGGGTCACCCGCTCGCGCGCGGCGATCGCCTCAAACCGATCGATCAGCGCGCGGTTGGCGGTCCAGTTGGTGCCGCCGAAGCGCGGCATGCTGCGGCGGATGTCCTTGGCGCCAAGCGCGGTCTCGTCGCGCACCCCGCCCGCCAGTGCGCCGCGCGCGACGGGCGAAAATGCCACGAATGTCGTGCCCAGTTCGCGGCAGGCTTCGAGCACCGCTATTTCGGGGTTGCGGGTCATCAGCGAGTATTCGGTCTGCATCGCGGCGATCGGATGGACCGCGGAAGCCTTGCGCAGGGTGTCGGCGGACATCTCGGACAGCCCGATAGAACCGATCTTGCCCTCGCGCACCAGTTCGGCAAGTGTCCCGATCGATTCCTCGATGGGTACGTTGAAATCGCGGCGGTGGAGGTAATACAAGTCGATCCGGTCGGTCTGGAGCAGACGCAGCGATTCTTCGAGCGCAGTGCGGATCGTTTCGGGACGGCAATCGATCCGGCGCTTGTCGCCATCGACGATGATCCCGGTTTTCGAGGCGAGGAAGAACCGGTCGCGCTTGGCTGCCAGGGTCTTGCCGATCAGCGTTTCGTTATGGCCCAGGCCATAGATCCGCGCGGTATCGAGGTGGTCGTAGCCCAGCTCGAGCGCGCGTTCGAGCAGTCGCGAGCCGTCCACATCCGAGGGCGGGGTGCCATAAGCCCAGCTCAGCGACATGCAGCCCAAGCCAACCGGGTTGGTGGCGCGTCCGGCGATGGTGCGGGGGGTTATCGGCATGGGCGACCTTTCTTGAGAAAGGCCGCCCGATGCCAGCGCAGGGGCAGGCCGGTCAAGCTTGACCTCGGCCTGCCCCTGCCTGGGGATTACTGGCCGCCGCGTGCTGCGGCGACGTCTTCCTGCGTGATCGGCACGATCTTGATCTCGACCCGGCGGTTCCGCGCGCGGCCATCGACCGTATCATTCGAGGCGATCGGCTGGGTTTCGCCGAAGCCCTGCCAGCGCACCCGCGTCGACGAAACCCCGCGGCTGGTCAGGTAATCGCTGACCGCCTTGGCGCGGCGTTCGGACAGCGACTGGTTGTACTGATCGGATCCGGTCGAATCGGTATGGCCGTAAACGTCGATCAGGCTGTTGGGATAGGTTTTGAGAGACTGGGCGATCTGATCGAGCGTGGCGCGGAAATTGAGCGAAACCGCCGAACTGTCGGTGGCGAACGTCACCCCGTCGGGCAAGTTGACGAGGATCGCCTGGCCGTTGTCGGTCGAGCTGACATCGATGCCCGATCCGGCGGTCTGCTCCTTGAGCTCCTTGATCTGCTTGTCCATCTGGTAGCCGACCACGGCACCACCGACCCCGCCGACGCCCGCGCCGATGATGCGCCCGGTCCTGCCGCCGATCACTCCGCCCAGCAATCCGCCGAGAACGGCGCCGCCGACCCCGCCGATCGCGGTGCGCGAGACTTTGCGCTCGCCGGTGTTGGGATCGGTGACGCATGCCGAAAGGCTGACGAGCGAGACAATGGCCAGGCTGGCGCCTAGGAGACGGGGGGTTGGCATAATGATCTATTCCTCAAACCGATGGTGCGACCCGGACGGTATAGCAAGTGTTGTGATGCTCATTTAGTCAGGAAAACTGGCTCCAAGATGAATGGTTCCCGAAAATCTTCACGCCGCACGCCCTTCGCACCGCCGCCCGCTTCTGCTAGCGGGGCGCGGTGTCTCCATTTCCCTGGTCCGATGTCCTGATCATCGCAGGGCTGATCCTGCTCAACGGCCTGTTCTCCATGTCGGAACTGGCGATCGTTTCCGCACGTACCGCGCGGCTGAAGATCGCGGCGGAGGACGGCAGCAAGGGCGCCGAAACCGCGATCCGCCTCGCCGCCGATCCGGGCAAGTTCCTCTCCAGCGTGCAGATCGGGATCACCCTGGTGGGCATCATCGCGGGCGCCTTTTCGGGATCGCGACTTGGGGGTCCGGTGGGCGAGCGGCTCGCCGCAGCGGGGTTGCCATTGCGCTATGCCGATCAGGCCGGGTTCGCGCTGGTGATCGTGCTGACCACCTATTTCAGCCTGGTGGTCGGAGAACTGGTGCCCAAACAGCTCGCCCTGCGCGCCGCCGAACCGATCGCGAAGGTTGCCGCGCGCCCGATGGTCGTCGTCGCGACGATCACCGCGCCATTCGTGTGGTTGCTCGACAATTCATCGCGCCTGCTGATGCGCGCGTTCGGCTTTGCCAAAAGCGGCGAGAACCTGCTGACCGCCGAAGAACTCCAGATGATTTTTGCCGAGGCGACCCGCCACGGGGTGATCGAGGAAGGCGAGCGCGCGATCATGAGCGGGATCATGCGCCTCGCCGACCGCCCGGTGCGCGAGGTGATGACCCCGCGTACCGAGGTCGATTTCATCGAGCGCCGCGCGACCGAGGCCGAAATCCGCGCGGTGATGACCGCCAGCCCGCATTCGCTGATCCCGATCGCCGATGGCTCGATCGACCGGATCGTCGGGGTCGCCAAGGTCAAGGATATCCAGGCGGTGCTGTTGCGCGGGCGCAAAGTCCAGCTTTCCCGGCTGATGAAAAAGCCCGCGATCGTTCCCGACCAGCTCGACGCGATGGACGCGCTGAGCGTTCTGCAAACCGCCGACGTGGCGATGGCGCTGGTCCACGACGAATACGGCCATCTCGAAGGCGTGGTTACCCCCGCCGATCTGCTCTCGGCGATCGCCGGCAACTTCGTCAGCCACCAGGACGAAGGCGACGAGCCGATGTGGACCGAGCGCGAGGACGGTTCGCTGCTGGTCTCGGGCGCGCTTCCGGCAGACGTGATGGGCGATCGCCTGGGCATCGACCTACCCGACGCGCGCGATTACGCGACCGCGGCGGGCTATGTCCTGTCGGTGATGAAACGCCTGCCCAAGGAGGGCGAACGCTTCGACGAGCAGGGCTGGCGGTTCGAGGTGATCGACATGGACGGGCGCAAGATCGACAAGCTGCTGGTGTGCCGCTTGCGCAAGGCGGAGCGGGACGAGGCTGGCGAGTCGGGCTTGGTCAGCTGAGATGCTTCGACAAGCTCAGCATGAGCGGGCTTTTTGCTTTTTTGAAATATCCAACAACACCCGCCCAGCCTGAGCCAGTCGAAGGCCGCGCGAAACGCTGCCGAACTTACCCCTGCGAAGGAATAGCCGCCTGCGCCTCGCGCCCGTCGCCTTCGGGGGCGGCGAGGATGTCGCGGGTTACGCTGCCCTTGGCGACGGTGTTGGTCTGCGGATCGCCGACCGTGCTGCGGATACCCGCCGCTGAGGCTCCCGCGCGACCGAGCGCGTCCTTTTCGATCTGGCTGCGCGGGGCGGGTCCGCCGAACAGCGCATCGAGTGCCTGGCTGCTGGCATCGTTATCCTGCGGGCGCGGTGCGCCGGGATTGGGCGGGGTCAGCGAGAAATCGGGCGGGACCACCAGCGGTGCCTGGCGCGAAACCGCGAATTCGTCGGGCCGAGCGCGGTTGAGGAAGCCGGTCGAGCCGCAGCCCGCGAGCAGGGCCGACAGGGCGATGACGGTGAAAAGCGTACGCATCAGTGCAAGGTCTCCGGGGCTGGCGCTTCGCCAGCAGGTTTGGCGGGCTTGTCGCGCAAAAGCAGCGAGCGGGCAAGTAGCAGCACGACGCCCGCGGTGATCGCCGCATCGGCGACGTTGAACACCATGAACGGGCGGAAATCGCCGAAATGGAGGTCGAGGAAATCGACCACATAGCCGAAGCGGATGCGGTCGGTAATGTTGCCCAGCGCCCCGCCCAGCACCAGCCCGAGCGCGAGGACGTCCCAGCGGTTCGCCTCGCGCGCGATCCACACCGCAACTCCCGCGGCGATTGTCCCGGTCAGCGCCACCAGCAGCCAGCGCCCGGTGGCGGTATCCGCAGTTAGCAAGCCCAGACTGACCCCGGCGTTTTCGGTATAGCTGAGCTGGAAGATCGGCAGCAGCACGATCTGACCGACCTCGCGCAGGGCAAACGGCCCGGTCATGATCCACTTGGCGAGCTGATCGATCGCGAAGACCGCCAGCGCCAGCGCGTAGCCTCGATTGCGAAAAGTCATGCCGCCGCGTCCATCTGCGCCACCACCTGATCGCAACGTGAACACAGGGAGCCGTCCACGGTGACTTCGGGCAGATGCCGCCAACAGCGCCCACATTTGTTGTGTGTGGTGCGGGTGACCTTGGTCTCCTGACCCATCGCGACCGACGATACGATAAACAACTCGGCCAAATCGACATCGCCCGCATCGGCGGTGGTCGTCACGGCAGCTTCAAGACTTGAGCC
>JANMPV010000267.1:0-2661 GCA_031370045.1 Novosphingobium sp.
ACCGGATCGATCGACCTGCCGACGCGTCACCGCCTGGGCGTGCGCTACAAGGTGCTGCGCGACGTCAAGCTGATCGGCAGCTATGAAATCGCCGAGGGCGACGCGATCGACGCGCGCACTGCGCGCGCCGGGCTGGAGATCGCTCCGTGGGATGGCGCGCGGTTCGTCTCGACGCTGGGCCAGCAGTCCATCGCCGAGCAGGGCAAGCGCAGTTTTGCCGCGTTCGGGCTGGCGCAATCGCTGCCAATCACCTCGCGCCTGACGATCGATGCCTCGCTCGACGGCAACCGCGTGCTGGGCGGGTTCGACGCGCGCAAGGTCATCAACCCCGACCATCCGGTCGCCAGTGGCGGCTACCTGGGCGAAGGCGGGATCCTGAGCGAAGACTTCACCGCGGTCACTTTCGGCGCCAGCTATCGCGCGGGCCTGTGGAGCGCCACCGCGCGCGCCGAATACCGCGATGCCGACAGCGCCGACCGCCGCGGCTTTACTTTCGGCGCGATCCGCCAATTGGGTGAAGGCAGCGTGATTGGCAGCGGCTTCACCTACACCCACGCCGAGGCCGATGGCGGCGCGCAGACGACCGTGTTCGACGGCGCGATCAGCGCTGCGCACCGCCCGGCCGATGGCCAGTTCGCGGTCCTCGCCAAGCTCGAATACCGGATGGACGAGGTGATCGACGCAGTCGCCGACGCGCTAGCGCCAACCGGACGCACCGCGCTGAGCGTCACCGGAGATGCCCGCTCGCGCCGCGTGATCGGGAGCCTCTCGACCAACTGGACACCCTATGGACGCGATAACGACCAGCGGGTCCAGCGCTCTGAATTCGGCCTGTTCCTGGGCGTGCGGCACAACTTCGACAGCTATCAGGGCTTTGTTCTGGAGGGCACCACACTGCTGGGCGGACTTGACGTGCGGATCGGGCTGGGCGAGCGTTTCGAGATCGGCGGCAGCGCCACGATCCGCGCGAGCCTGGCCGATCACACCACCAGCTTTGCATTCGGCCCGCAGATCGGCTTTGTGCCCACGAAGGACATGCTGTTGACCCTGGGTTACAATTTCAAAGGTTTTCGTGACCGCGATTTCAGCGCCGCGCGCAGCACCGACGAGGGCGTGTTCGCGGCGATGAAGATCAAGTTCGACACCGACAGCCTCGATTTCCTGGGACTTGGCCGATGAAAACTTTTGTCCTCGGCGTCCTTATCTTGCTCGGCGCGGCGCAGCCGGCCCTTGCCGGTTCGTGCGACGCCGCCAATACTTACAGCTTCCTGTATGCCAATCAACCGGCAGCCACGCTCGCCTATGGCTCGACCTACAACTATACTGCGACCAGCGGCAGCGGCGCGACCCGGGCGTTTTCTGTGGCCATCGCCCAGAACGGACTGACCTCCACCACTGTCAGCAGCATTCAGTTGCCCGCAATTGCGACGCTCATTACCGGTCCAGACGCGACCAAACGCGATCTGGTTCTAGGCGGCACGTTTGGCGGACGCACGACAAGCCTCTCGGGAACGACAAACGTGGTTTCGGTCACTTTTACATTCGCGCAGCCGATCCGCGACTTTGCTATGACGGTTCATGACATCGATTTCACCTCCGACCAGTTTCGAGACTGGGCTCAGGTTACCGGCAGCAATGGCGCAACGACCTATAATCCGGTCATCACGACCCCATGGGGTACTGGCAATGATGGTGTTTTGCCGAAAACCACTGCCAATTCAAGCCTCACTGTAGGAGCAACTACCTCGCCGCTTAATCTGTCCGTCGCGCAAACAGGCGGTACGAGCGCTTCCAACAACAATTCCGACACGGGGACATTCTACGCCAGTTTTGCGCAGCCGGTTACCAGCATCACGTTCAAATACGGCAACTACCCGTTGACCTCAGGAGAGAAGAATACTGGCCAACAGGCTGCGGGAGTCGCCGGGATCAGTTTCTGTCCGATGCCGTCACTCACTGCTACGAAGTCTTCGTCGCCCGCAAATGGAACCTTCGGCGCGTTCAATATTCCCGGAAACGATGTTGTCTATAGCCTGTCAGTGATCAACAGCGGAGGGAGTCCGGTCGATGGCAGCACGATCAAACTCTCGGACCTGCTTCCGGCGAGCACCACATTTCGCAACTCGGCATTCGACGGTACGACCAGCTTACCGTTCAAGCTTGCGACGTCCGGGGGCACGACGCTGACTGCCGCAGGTCTCTCCTACAGCAGAACCGGTGATGCTACGTTTACGTATACGCCGGTCGCTGGCTACGATCCATTGGTTGATGGGGTCATGATTGTGCCGGGCGGACAGCTTGCCGCCAACTCCACGGTAACGGTCCAATTCGTCGCTCGCGTTAATTGAGGACCACTCAGTGGGGCCCGGTCATGATGGTGTCGCGCTCCGAAACCGCACGACCGCTCCTCACCTAGGGCCATATCCAGCAACTCCCCGAAATCGACGAAATCGTCATGATGGCGGGCGTCAAGCCGATCCGGGCGAAGAAGACGCGCTATTTCACCGAGTCCCAGGTTGCGAGACGGATATTGTCGCCGCCCGCGCTAGGCCCGCTTGCCGATGATCAACTGTCTGCTGACGATTGGAGCGGTCTAGCCTATCTTTGGTGTGAGGATCAGCCGCAACTGATTGGTGGTGGCGCAGCGGCACGAGGTGCGGT
>JANMPV010000278.1:0-1540 GCA_031370045.1 Novosphingobium sp.
CGAGGGTTCGGACTTCCAGCGGCTCGGCACGCTCGACCCGGCGACGGGCAAGTTCACCGCGAAGACCACGGAGAAGTGGGACGTCGATGGCTTCGACCTGAGCGAAGACGGCAAGACGATCGCGTATATCGTCAACGAGGCAGGGTCGGATCGGCTCAAGATCATGGACACCGCCCGCGGCGCGGTGCGCACCGTCGAAGCGCTGCCCGCAGGCGTGATCGGAGGGGTCGAGTTCGCACTGTGGGGCGAGATCGGCTTTTCGCTGAGCTCGGCGCGCAGCGCGAGCGATGTGTGGTCGGTCGATCCTGCCACCCTGGCGCTGACCCGCTGGACCCAGAGCGAAACCGGCGGGCTCGACCCGGTGGTCAATGTCGAGCCGCAGATCGTGACGGTCAAAAGCTTCGACAAGCTGGCTGTGTCGGGGCTGCTGTACCTGCCCGATCCGGCCAAGTTTCCCGGCAAGCGGCCGCTGCTGGTCGATGTCCACGGCGGACCCGAAGGGCAATCGCAGGCAGGCTTTCGCGGACGTGCGAACTATTACCTCAACGAGCTGGGGATCGGGCTGTTCTATCCCAATGTCCGCGGTTCGACCGGCTATGGCAAAAAGTACGTCAGCCTCGACAACGGGCCGTTCAAGCGCGAGGATTCGGTGCGCGACATGGCCGCGCTGATCGATGCGGCGCGCGCCAATCCGCGGGTGGATCAGGGCAAAGTCGGGCTGACTGGCGGATCGTATGGCGGCTATATGTGTTATGCCGCCGCAGTCCAGCTCAAGGCGCAACTGCGCGCCACCCAGTGCACCGTGGCGATCAGCAACTTCGTCAGCTTCCTGGAAAATACCAACGCCTATCGCCGCGATCTGCGCCGGGTCGAGTACGGCGACGAGCGCGATCCCAAACAGCGCGCCAAGCTGATGGCGATTTCTCCGCTGACGCGGGTCAAGGAGATCACCAAGCCGATGTTCGTGATCACTGGGGCCAACGATCCGCGCGTGCCCAAGTCCGAGGCCGACCAGATGGTCGCGGCGATCCGCGCCAACGGCGGCGAGGCCTGGCACATGGTCGCGGCCAATGAAGGCCATGGCTATGCCAAGAAGGAAAACGTCGATTACGCGTTCCTGGCCCAACTGGCATTCTGGCAGAAATACCTGCTGGGCGAATAGGCGCGCGAAATAAATTGCGGTTCGGGCGCAACCGACTCCTATCGCTCCGCGTTCTCTCCCTGAATGACTTTAAGGAGAGCATCATGGGACTTCTGAGATTGGCCACGCTGGGTGCCATCGGCTATGGGCTGTGGCGCGCGATGTCGGGAAACAACGGAAAGCTGCAACACGCAGGCTTCGCCCCGGGCGAGACCGATGGCGAAAACTTCGCCAAGGTCCGCCACGCTGGACCCGAAGGCATGCGCAGCGATCCGACAAGCTGGAGCAAGCGCGATCTGGCGCTTGACGAGAGCTTCCCCGCAAGCGATCCGCCTGCGACGTATTGAGGCGGCTTGAGCCCCTCCCCTTCAGGGGTGGGGTTGGGGTGGGGTCTGTCGG
>JANMPV010000284.1:0-2297 GCA_031370045.1 Novosphingobium sp.
GATAGTCTACCCCCTCCACCGCATCCTTGTGGACCAGCCACTTGCTGAACACGTGTGTCTCGCTCGGGCCAACCGGCATGGCACTGAACATAAAGGTGTGGTCGGCGGCGGCATGGCCGAACAGGTGCGGATCGATCGCCCAGCGCATCGAGCCCAGATCGCCCCCGTCGATATCGCACATCAACTTGCTCGAAAGGTGCTGCCCATCGACCGAGATCGACACGCAACCCTCGTTGAGCGCAAACCGGGCGACTTGCCACCCGGGGCCTTCGACCGGGGTCTGGGGCAGCCCGAGGCTCTCCATCCTGCGCTCGAATGCGAGATTACGCTCGTTTTCACTCGAATCGAAGTGTTTCGACATGCCGACCGGAAACGGTTTTGTAAGCTCCGCATGGCCGGTGGCGCAGTGGTAGCACTCGCGCGCGTTTTCCACGACCAGCTTCCAGTTGGCATTTTCGACCAGCACCCCCGATGCGGCGAGCTTGGCGTCCTTGAAGTTATGCGGCGCGGCATAGGCGGCAAACTTGGCGCGGAAATCATCGATCGGGGGCGGCGCATCCGCCAGGCAGATCAAGATGGCCCCGGCCATGCATTCAAGCGCCACCGGCTTCAGCCCATGCTCGCCCTTGTCGAACCCCGGCGGCATCCGCCCAGCCGCCAGCAGCGAGCCGTCGAGATCATAAGTCCAGCGATGATACGGGCAGACCAGCCGTGCTGCCGAGCCGTGGCCCGGCTGGCACACGAGCGAGCCGCGGTGACGGCACGAATTGTGGAACGCCCGGATCTCGCCATGCCGATCGCGGGTAATCAGCACGGGCCACTTGCCGACCATCATCGCCATATAGCTGCCCGGCTTGGGCAATTCGCATTCGAACCCCGCCATCAGCCAGCTGTGGCCATAGATCGCGGCCATATCGAAATCGAAGGCGCGCGGATCGTTATACAGCCCTTGCGGCAGCGCGTGATCGGCGCGGCGTGCAGCAAACTGTCCGGCAATCCACGCCAAGTCTGACATGCCGATCTCCCCGAAGCCCGTCCGCCTTCTTAGTGACGGGGTGAGAGCGCCGATCAAGATCAACTTTAGGCATATGCCTATCTCAAAAAGTCAGCCTATCTGTCGGTCGACCGCGACCTCCCCGGATGTGGCGATGCCGGGACACAGGAAAGCCAGGAACATTCCGAGCAAGGACCTCATGAATCGCCGCTGGCTCCCGCTCAATGCGCTGCGCGCATTCGAGGCTGTGGGGATACATCTCAGCTTCACCGGCGGGGCTGCCGCGCTCTCGGTTTCGCAGAGCGCGATGAGTCGGCATGTCGGGGCGCTCGAAGACCTGCTCGGCAAGCAGTTGTTCGATCGCGAGTCGGGCCGCCTAGCCTTGACCCCGGCGGGTGAGGAGCTGCTCGCGGTCGTCAACAAGTCGCTCGAGCGGATCGAGCAGACGATGAATGCGATCCGTGCTGACGGCGTGCCCGGACGCGCGATGCGCCTGCATGTGCCGCCTACGCTGCTCCACCAGATGTTCATGCCGATGCTGGGCGAATTCTGCCGCGATCATCCCGAGATTCGGATCGACGTCTCCAGCGCCACTGTCACCGGATTGCCGCAAGCCAATCTGGACATGGCGATCGTCTATGACCGGCCCAATATCGATGACCGGGTCACCGATCTGTTGTGGATGGTGCGGGTTGCGCCACTGTGCTCGCCCCACACTGCCCGTGCTGCGCAGGGGCAGGAGATGGCGGGCTTCCTGGCGTCGCAGGAATTGCTCCACCTCAAGCTCGACAACCAGCCGCGCGACCTGCTGTGGAGCGACTATCTGCGGCGCAGCGCGATTACCGGTTCGACCCACGACGGTTTGGCCTTTGACACAGCGATCGCCTCGGCCAAATATGCGATGACTTCGGGTGGGGTGATGTTGGGCGATGTCGATATGTTCGCTGCAGAAATCGCGCAGGAGCTTCTGGTCATGCCCTATGACGCAGTGATCGAAGACGGCTACGGCTATTACCTCAAGCTGCACGCAGACGACCTGGCCGATCCCGCCATCGCGGCGTTCCGCAGCTGGCTGATCGGTCGATTCGCAGCGTTGCGCAGCATCACCGCTCAAACCAGTGTCCGCGCCGCCAGTTAGAGCGGGTTGCTGGTCGCTAGTGCGGGATGACTTTAGGTTGAGTACAACCTGCCCCTCCCCCTTATAGGGAGAGGCTGGGTGGGGGCGTTCCACGCGGGCATCGACGCGGTGCGCTGCACCGCTCCCCCACCCCTAACCCCTCCCCGATGGGGAGGGGGATCCGGC
>JANMPV010000301.1:0-5963 GCA_031370045.1 Novosphingobium sp.
TTGCACTGCTGCTAGCGACGACTGCGTTTATGACCGCAAGTCCGGCGCTTGCTAATCAGAAAGCGCTCAAGGCCGAGGTCGCGGCACTCAAGGCTCAGCTTGCCGCGCAAGCCGAACGGCTCGAACGCCTTGAGGCAAGATCGGATGGCCTGGCGCAGGCTCAGGTCACAACCGCCAAGGCAATCGCACCGCTCCCCGTTGCAACGCCGCAGCCGGTTGCCGTGGTGCAAGCTCCCGCCGAAGTTGCCAGGGCCGAGCCAGATACGACGATCGGCGGCTATGGCGAATTCAACTACAACGGCTATCTCAAAAACGGCAGCCGCAATCTTGCCGATGCCCGGCGGGTCGTGCTGTTCGTCGGCCACAAGTTCAACGACAAGCTCAGCCTGGTCACCGAATTTGAGGTGGAGCATGCAATTGCCAGCAGTTCGGACAACGGCGAGTTCGCGATCGAACAGGCCTATCTGAACTACCGCTTCAATCCCGCTGTCAGTCTTCGCGCAGGGTTGTTCACGTTGCCGTTCGGCTTCATCAACCGCAGCCACGAGCCTCCGCAATATTACGGCGTCGAACGCAACTTCGTCGAGACGCTGATCATCCCCTCGACCCTGCGCGAAGGCGGCTTCAGCCTCTACGGCAACCTTGGCGCAGGCTTCTCGTACGATGTCGGACTCACCACCGGATATGATGTCTCGAAGTTCGACGGCCCCGCCGAGCCGCTCGGTTCTGTCCATCAGGAACTGACACTTGCGCGCGCGACAAATCTGTCAGCTTTTGGCGCGCTCGAATACAGGGGCTTGCCGGGGTTGACGCTCGGTGCTGCGGTGTCGTCGGGCAATTCGACGCACAGCAACGCCGCATTCCGCAACGACGGCGCCGTTCCGGACCTTGCGGGGATCAAGGCGCGCATCACCTTGTTCGACGTCCATGCCCGCTATCAGGTCGCCGGATTCGACTTTCGGGGTCTCTATGCGCGCGGCACCATCGGGCAGGCTGGTCGCGTCACCCAGGCCTTCGAGGATGCCAACGCCATCGATGGCGGGGACCGGCCCGTGGTCCCGTCGGCGTTCTACGGCTATTTCGTCGAAGGAGCCTACACCTTCGATCTGGGCAATGAAGTCGCGCTATCCCCTTTCGCGCGGTACGAAAAATATGACACGCAGGCAAAGCTGCCGTTGGGGATTGTAAGCGACCCGACCAATGCTGACCGGGTTCTGACCGCCGGACTCTCGTTCCGGCCACATCCGCAAGTGGTTTTGAAGGCCGACTATCAGAAGTTTCTCGAAAACGACTCGAACGACCGGATCAACCTCGGAGTCGGCTATGAGTTCTAAGGGAGCCACGCGTTGAAGCCATGGTACAGCGTTTTATCGGCGGGGGCTGTGCTGCTTCCCGCCGCACTGCACGCGTCGCAGTATCTGACCTTCGAAGTGGCGCGCTCTGCGGCCTTTCCGGGCGCGTCGGCATTTGCAGATCGGACATTGGCATTCACACCGCAGCAACTGGCAGCGATAACCAAACGCGCCGGAGTCGCTCCTGCAACCGCAAAAATGCGTGTGAGCGAAGCGCGCGCCGGAAACCAGCGGTTGGGATGGGCCATCGTCGATCGGGTGATCGGCAAGCATGAACTGATCACGTTCATGGTCGCGCTCGACGCAGGCGGTACCGTCACGCGGGTCGAAATTCTCGATTACCGCGAGAACTATGGCGGCGAAGTCGCCAATTCCCGCTGGCTCAAGCAGTTCGTCGGCAAACGCGTGGGTGCGCCGGTCAAGGTCGACCGCGATATCCGGAACATCTCGGGCGCGACGCTTTCGAGCCGTCACGTTGCCGATGGCGTGCGTCAGGTGCTGGCGCTGCACGAGCTGGTTCTCGCCCATGGGTGATATGATGACCCGTTGCCAGCCGTGGCTCGGCACGTTCGTCGAAGTAACGACCGACCGGGACGATGCCATCGAAGCAGCATTTGGGGCGATTGCCACTGTTCATGCGCTGATGAACCGCCATGATCGGGCAAGCGAGATATCGGCAATAGACGGTTTGGCCATCGGAGAGGCGATAACCGTCCACGATTGGACAGCCCAGGTGCTGGCGCGGGCGCTGTTCTGGTCGCGGATGAGTGACGGTGCGTTCGATCCGACATTGACCGGCGATTGGCGCTGCGTGGACTTAAGCGGACGCGATGTCCGCTTGCGCCGCCCAGTGACGATCGATCTGGGTGGAATTGCCAAAGGATTTGCGGTCGATTGCGCAATCGCCGCGATGCAGGCGGCAGGCACACCGGCCGGGCTGGTCAATGCCGGCGGGGACATGCGCGGCTATGGTCCATCGCCATGGTCGGCAGTCCTGGTCGACCCCACGACGCGCATTGCGGTAGCGACAGCTTCGATCGACAATTGCGCGCTGGCGACGAGCGCGGTTCGCCCGAGCGGCGATTTCAGCCATTTGCCCGCCAGACGGGCAGGGACCACGTCGGCGACCGTCCAGTGCCCGCACGCGATCGACGCCGATGCGCTGACCAAAATCGTGCTCAGCGGGAGCGCGCGTACGCAGGAATGCCTTGCGACCGCCAAAGCATGCGCCCTGACGATCGATGCCGGTGGACGTATCTCCGGCGTGCTTCCGCTTGATCGTGCCGCATGACAAACGGTTCACCGCCCGCCAGCAATCGCCTGCCGAAGTGGCAGGAATGGGCGATCTATGCGAGTTTTGGGGTGCTTCTGGTTTCAGGAGGCGCGTGGCTGATTTTGCATCGCCTTGTCACCGTGGCGGGCGCGTTCGGGCCTGAGCCGAGCCCTGTCGAACCGTGGCTGCTGCAAATACACGGCGTCGTCGCTTATGTGTTTCTCGTTGTAGCCGGAGCGCTGATCCCGAATCACATCCGGCTGGGCTGGCTGGCGCGCCGCAATCACTACACCGGCACAACTACAACGGCAGCGATGCTGGTTTTGGCGCTCAGCGGTGTAGCACTTTACTATGTCGGCTCAGAGAGCTTGAGGCCGTGGACCAGCCTCGCGCATTGGGCCGTGGGTCTTGGCGGTGCGGTGGCGCTGGCGATCCACGCTGGATTGGTGATCCGTCGCCAACCGTTGTGATCGACGATCCTGCACGTTGTGTGGGATTTCCCGCGGCTTTGCCGCTTGAGGATGGTGACCCCTACGGGAATCGAACCCGTGTTTCAGCCGTGAGAGGGCCGCGTCCTAACCGCTAGACGAAGGGGCCGGGTACCATCGCTTGTGCCGTCGCCATGTCGCCGCATCCGCGCGCGCCGTCAAGCGCGCCGCAGGATGGTGACCCCAACGGGAATCGAACCCGTGTTTCAGCCGTGAAAGGGCCGCGTCCTAACCGCTAGACGATGGGGCCTTGAAGCACATGGTGCCGCCAAGGCCCGCGCATTTAGGGGAGGGGTGGGGGGCGGTCAAGTGCGCGAATGGCACACCGCCTGAAGCTTGTTGCCATCGGGATCGCGGACGTAGGCGCCGTAGTAGTTGGGGTGGTAGTGCGGGCGCAATCCGGGCGTACCTTCGTCGCTTCCGCCGTGGGCGAGCGCGGCGGCATGGAACGCATCGACTGCCGCCCGAGTGGTGACCAGATAGGCGATGTGGACGCCATTGCCAGGCGCAGCAGGCGCGCCATCGAAGGTGGGGCCAATGAAGGTCTTGGGTCCGGCAGCTAGGCCGAAGGCGATCCCGCCCTCGCGCTCGAACAACACCGGGTGGCCGATAACCTCCATCACCGCGATCCAGAAGGGACGGGCCCGCGGCCAGTCTTGGGTGCCAAGCGTCACGTGACTGAACATTGCGGTGCTCCCCTCAATCCGCCCACGCGGCATCTTCGACATGGAGTTCGGCGGCGGGGCGACTGCCCCAGTCGTCGATTTTGGGACGTCCGGCCAGCCAGAAGCTCCGACCCTTGCTGCCGTGGAGCAGCGCCTGGCCCATCTCCGATTCGACCGCGCGGAACGCGATCGCCTTGAATGAGCCGCCATCGTTGCCGCCCACGATCATCCGCAGGTGATTGGCGCCGACAATGTCCGCCTTGATCATCCGCAGCGGTCCCAGCGCGATCCGCGGCCCCGGCCAGCCCATTCCGAACGGCCCCGCCGCATCGAGCGCGCTGACGAGGTCGGGGGTCAGCCCGCCGGGTGCCAGGCTGAGATCGACAAGCATGGTCTCGCCGGTGCGCGCTTCTGAGACCGCCGTGGCAAGCCGGGCATCGAGCCAGTCCGCCAACCGCGCGACTGCATCGGCGCGAATGGTAAGCCCCGCGGCCATCGCGTGCCCGCCGCCGGCTTCGAGCAACCTCGCCTCGCGCGCGGCGATGATCGCGGCGCCCAGATCCACGCCGGCAATCGATCGGCCAGATCCCTTTCCGAGTAGCTGGCCTTTGCCGGTTCCGTCTATCTCGTCGAGCGCGATCACCAGCGTCGGCTTGCCGGTCTTCTCCTTGATCCGCCCGGCGACGATCCCGATCACCCCGGGGTGCCATCCCCGCCCCGCGACGACCACCACCGCGCGGTTGTGCTGCCCGATAAGCTGCTCCTCTGCCGCTTCCTGCACCGCCGCCTCAATCCCGCGACGCTCGTCGTTGAGGCGCGAGAGCTGCGCGGCGATGTCGCGTGCTTCATCGGCATCGCGGGTGGTCAGCAGGCGCACGCCCAGCGTCGCCTCGCCGACGCGGCCCCCGGCGTTGACCCGCGGCCCCAGCGCGAACCCCAGATCGCTGCAAGTGGGTGCCCGGCTGAGCCGCGACGCGTCGATCAGCGCCGCCATGCCGATGTTGTCGCGCCGCGCCATCACCTTGAGCCCTTGCGCGACCATCGCCCGGTTGAGCCCGTGGAGCGCAGCGACATCGGCCACGGTCCCCAGCGCCACCAGATCGAGCAGCGCGAACAGGTCGGGTTCGGCGCGTCCGACGAAATAGTCCTGCGCGCGCAAGGTGCGGACCAGCGCGATGGCGAGCAGAAACGCCACCCCGACCGCGGCCAGGTGGCCGTAAGTGGCGCCCTCGTCGGATTCGTCAAGCCGGTTGGGGTTCACCAGCGCCACCGTCACCGGCAGTTCGGACGAACACTTGTGATGATCGACCACGATCACCTCGACTCTGGCATCGTGTGCGGCGGCCAGCGCCTCATGCGCCATCGCCCCGCAATCGACGGTGACGACCAGCTTGCTGCCTGCGGCGCCCAGCTTGACCAGCGCGTCGCCCGACGGGCCATAGCCTTCAAGCAGACGGTCGGGGATGTAGTATCCCGCCTCCAGCCCAAGATCGCGCAACACCCGGATCAGCAGCGCTGCACTGGTTGCACCATCGACGTCGTAGTCGCCATAGATAGTAACCTGCTCGCCGCTGGTCACCGCGCGGGCAAGGCGGGTCGCGGCGGTGTCCATATCGCGCAGCAGTGAGGGATCGGGCAGGAACGCGCGCAAGGTCGGGGCTTTGTGGCGGGCCAGATCGTCGCGCGGCACCCCGCGCGCGAGCAGCAGCTGGGTAACCAGATCGTCGAGCCCACCCGCGCTGGGGCTTCCATCGACCTCTCCACAGTTGCCGCCGCGCCAGCGCCATGCGCGCCCGCTCAGCGAGCGGCCAATCCCGAGCACGTCGACCATCGCTGCTTGCTATCGCACGACCATCGGGCAGGGAAGGGGCTCGCGTGGCGATTGACAACGGGGCAGTGGAAATGCTCCGCCGCCAAACGATGTTGCTGATCGTCTGGCATTCGCGCACCGGCGCTTCGCAGGCGATGGCTCAGGCCGCCTGGCACGGTGCGCGCGACGAAGTGGAAGCGCGGCTGTTGGCGGCGCAGGACAGCGGCCCTGCCGATATGCTGGCGGCGCAGGGCTATATCTTCGCCTGTCCGGAAAATCTCGCGACGATGAGCGGAGCGATGAAGGAATTCTTCGACCGCTGCTATTACCCACTGCTCGGCCGGATCGAGGGGCGCGCCTATGCCACGCTGATCG
>JANMPV010000343.1:0-5108 GCA_031370045.1 Novosphingobium sp.
CGCCAAGCTGGCGGTTGCCAAGACGCTGCCCGCCAAGTTCGACGCCGCTCCGCTCAAGGTCGAACAGCTTGAGGCGACATCGAGCGACGGGACCAAAATCCCGTACTTCGTCGTCCACCGCAGGGACATCGCCTATGACGGAAGCACGCCCACCTTGATGAGTGCCTATGGCGGGTTCCAGGTCAGTTCGACGCCGAATTATTCGGCGCTGACGGGCAAGCTGTGGCTCGAGCGGGGCGGCGCGTTTGTGCTCGCCAACATTCGCGGCGGGGGCGAGTTCGGACCCGCCTGGCACGAGGCCGGGTTGGGGGTGAAGCGGCAGATCATCTATGACGATTTCGCCGCAGTCGGGCACGACCTGATCGCGCGCAAGATCACTTCGGCGCGGCGGTTGGGGATCGAGGGTGGCTCGAACGGAGGCTTGCTGATGGGGGTGGCGATGATCCAGCAGCCCGATCTGTGGAATGCCATCGCGATCCAGGTGCCGCTGCTCGACATGATCCGCATTTCCAAGATTGCGGCGGGGGCATCGTGGCAGGGCGAATACGGCGATGTGAACACCGATCCGGCGGTGATGGCGTTCTGGCACAAGACTTCGCCGTATCAGAACCTGCGCAAGGACGGGAAATACCCCGAACCGTTCATCTTCACCACCACCAAGGACGACCGTACCGGGCCGCAGCACGCACGCAAGTTTGCGGCGCGGATGGAGGAATACGGGCTGCCGTTCTATTACTACGAGAACACCGAGGGCGGCCACGGATCGGGCGCGGACATCAAGCAATCGGCGCGCAGCAACGCGCTGACGATGACCTATTTCATGAAGAAGCTGATGGATTGAGTGCGGCAGGCTTGGCGGGGAGACCGAACAGCAGCGCGGCGGCGATCAGCATGGCAATGCTGGCCATGGTCAGCGGTATCGTATAGCTACCCGACCAGTCGCGCAGCCAGCCGAAGCTCAGGATTCCGCCCGCGGTGCCCATGATCGATAGCAGCAGCAGGCGTCCGTACAGTTCGCTATAGGTCGCCAGCGGGAACAGCCGCGAGGCGAAAAAGGGCAGCAGGTCGAACTCGGCACCGTTGAGCAGTCCGGCGACGAACACCAGCCCGCAGGCGACCCACACGTTGCCTTCGCCGCCCGCCAGCGCAATGAAGCCGACTGCGGATATCAGCCCGTACAATGCCGCCATGCGGTTGGCCGCATACCGATCGATCAGCGCGCCGATGGTTAGCCGCCCGACGATCTGCGACAGGGCATAAGCCGACAGCAGCAGCCCGGCCTGGGCCAGCCCCAAGCCCCGGTCGCGGCCGATCTCGGCCAATTGGGTGACCATTCCTACGGTGCCGATATTGATCAGCATGGTCGCCCCGCCAAGCCGCCAGAACCGTGTATCACGCCAAGAAGGACGCCGGACTCCGGTCGGCTCGATGGGTGCGGTTGCGGGCCGTTCTTGCCCCGCCGCGCGCGCTGCAACCAGTCCGAGCGGTAGGCCGAACCCCAACGCCAGCCCGGCCAGCAGCAAATATCCCGCGCGCCAACCGTAAGCTTCGATCAGGTGCGCTACCAAAGGCGGCGCGAGCAGGGTCGAAAGCGATAGCCCGGTGGTCGCCAGCCCTAGCGCCAGCCCGCGGTGGGCATCGAACCGCCGCGCGATCAGCCGCCCAAACACCAGCGCGCTGACCCCCGGCGCGGACAGTGCGAGCAGCGCGATCCCCACTCGAAATTGCCAAGCCGGACCGCTCATCATCGCCAGCATGACGTGCGCGCCACCCAGCACGAGCGCCGATGCGACCATGATCGCAACCACTCCGACGCGATCCGCCAACCGCCCGATCAGCGGCGCGGCGAGCGCGGTCAACAGGCCCAGCGCGACGGCGCTCGAGACCTCGCCACGGCTGAAACCCAGGGTGGTCTCGAGGTAGGGAATGAACAGGCTCGAGAGGTTCTGATAGAGCGCTGGTCCGGTCGCAAACATCGCCGCCGATCCCAGGACGACCGGCCAGCCGCGGCGCCATTCGCCGGGGTTGGTGCGTAGCTCCATCACCGCCAGCTGTAGAGCCAGGTGTAGGTCAGGAACGACTGCGCGTTCGGCAGTTCGCCCGACGACAGGATCGGGTAGAACCAGGCGAACAACCCGAGCGAGGCGGTGACCACCACCGCCCCCGGCCACCGCCAGCGGCCCCCTCGCTCCCATAGCGCACCCAGCACCAGCCCCAGCGCGATGGTCAGGAAAGTGCCGGCCAGCAGGTAGTGATAATAGAACTGCACCGGCTTGGGCGCGACGATCCACAGCGCCAGGCTGGCGGCATACAGCACCGCAGCCGCCAGCATCGCCGCATCACGGCGCAGCCAGCCCCACGCCGCGCAGGCGATCAGCGCGGGCAGCCCCAGTCCCATCGTCAGCGGGTTGCCGACCATCAGCACGCCGCGCTGGGCACCATCGACTTTCTCGTAGAGGAACCAGATCGGTCGCCAGTCGGCGACCCACTGCCACCAGTGGCTCTGGTAGGGGTGCGGCTTGATCACGCTTTCCTGCAAATCTTTCATCCGCCACTGGAATTCCAGGACGTCGGCAAACGGCACCGCCCCGATTTTGAACCAGGCGAGCGGCAGGAAGCTGAGCAGATAGACCGCCACCGGCACCGCGCCGAGCAGCACCGCAGCCTCGATCAGCGAGACCCCCGGCACCGGCCCGGCATCGCGCGCGGTCAGGATCGCGCGGCGCCGCTCGCCCACTGCGATCAAGCGCGCCGTCGCAAAGGCAAGCCCGGGCAGCACCGCCAGCGGGGCCACGCTCCACTTGGCGGCCAGCGACAGCCCCAGCGCGATCCCCGCCAGCGCCACCGTCAAATGCCCGCGCTCGGGCCGCCGCACCGCGCGCGCGCACAGCCACAACGCGACCAGCGCGAACGCCAGCATGAACGGATCGAGCATCGCGATCCGGGCGATTACGAACAGCAGGAAGTTGGATACCAACAACACGCCTGCGATCAGCGTGGCGGGGCGCGAGAGGCTGGCCCACCACGTCGCTCGCAGCGCCGCGAACAGCGCCAGCGCGCCTGCGAGCGCGGCGGGCAGCCGCCACGCGAACGGGTTGTCACCCAGCAGCCAGATCGACAGTGCGATCAGTTCTTTGCCCACGAGCGGGTGTTCGGGGTTCTTCACTTCCGACAGCGCCAGCAGGTTACGCGCGGCGGGCAGGTAATGAATTTCGTCGAAATACGGCTTGGACGGGATCGCCAGACGGTGGAGCACCAGCGCCAGAAACCCGGCGCTCAGCAGCCAGCACCACACCAACGGATCGCGCGATACGCCAGGGCTGTCGGATCGCGATGGCATCTTGGCGCGGCGATAGGCGGCAGCCGCCCTGCGCCGCAACCCAATTCAGGCGGAGGTGGTGGATTCGCGATACAGCACCCGCGCCAGCATCGCGAGCAGGCCGATGCTGCCCGTCGCCAAGATCAGCGCCAGCCATGGCCACGGCGTCATTCCCGCCGCCCTTGCGCGCGGCGCCAACAGTGCCCAGCCGACGCCGAAGGCGCACAGCAGGTCGAACCAGATCTGCACCGACCAGGGATCGCTGACGTGCTCGGGCCAGAATCCCAGCGGCCCCAGCGTCAAAACCGGCCATAATGAATAAGCGAAAAATGCGGCGCAGACGAGCGCGGGGACCCACCACACCCGGATCGCTCCCCGTCCCGCGCCGATTGCGCAGACCACGAACACGGCAAGTCCGGCGAGGGCGAAGATGGGAAATGAGGGCATGACGAATCTCCGAGTCGTTTGTAGCGGTTGCTACATTTGTAACCCGGCGTAGCAGTTGCTACAACCCCCTTATGACCCGTACCCCGATGACCCGTGAAAACCTGTTGCCGCTGCTCGCCGCTTACGTGCTCGAACACGGCCTCGCCCGGCTCAGCCTGCGCCCGCTGGCGGCAGCGGCGGGAACCAGCGACCGGATGTTGCTTTACCATTTCGGCAACAAGCAGCAGCTGGTCGCCCAGCTCCTCGAACACATCGCCGCCAGATACACGCTGGCGCTCAATGAGGTGATGCCGTCGGGTCGCCTGGAAAGCCGCGCCGCGTGCCTTGAAACCGTCGTCGCAGCCACTCGTGGCGCGGGGTTCCGGCCTTATCTGGTGCTGTGGTGGCAGATCGTCGCGGGGGCAGCGCAAGGCGAGTCGCCTTACGCGGCTGCGGCAGGCGCGATCATGGACCGCCTGCTCGCTTGGCTCGAGGAACTCCTGCCGCTTGACGATCCTGCGCCGGGGCTGGCCGCGCGGCATATTCTGACGCTCATCGAAGGGGCACAGATGCTCGATGCCATCGGGCGCCCGCAGATCGCCGACGTCGCGCTTGCAGCCGTGCCCCCTGCGTCTTAAGCGAGCGCGCATGAAGCGCGATACCGGCCTCAACCGCGAGATTACCCGCCGCTGGCGTCCCGCGACCCGCGCGGTGCGCGGCGGTACCTGGCGTTCCGAGCAGGGCGAAACATCCGAGGCGATCTTCCTCAGCTCGGGCTTCTCCTACGACGATGCGGCCACTCCTGCGGCGCGGTTTGCGGGCGAGGCCGAGGGGATGACCTATTCGCGCCTCCAGAACCCGACCGTGGCAATGCTGGAAGAACGCATCGCGCTGATGGAGGGCGCCGAAGCCTGCCGCGCCCAGGCCAGCGGGATGGCGGCGATGACCACCGCGCTGCTGTGCCAGCTATCTGCGGGCGATCACATCGTCGCGGCGCGCGCCGCGTTCGGTTCGTGCCGCTGGCTGGTCGATCACCTGTGCCCGCGTTTCGGAATCGAGGCGTCGGTAATCGACAGCCGCAACAACGCCGCGTGGGAAGCCGCGATCCGGCCGAACACCAAAGTGTTTTTCTTCGAAACCCCGGCCAACCCGACGATGGACATCGTCGATCTGGGGTTCGTGTGCGAGCTGGCGCACGCCCACGGGATCACCACCGTGGTCGATAATGCGTTTGCCACCTCGGTGCTCCAGCGGCCGATGGAATGGGGCGCCGACGTCGTGGCCTATTCGGCCACCAAGATGATGGACGGGCAGGGCCGTGTGCTGGCCGGCGCGGTGTGCGGCAGCGCCGAGTTCATCAACG
>JANMPV010000352.1:0-4530 GCA_031370045.1 Novosphingobium sp.
GGCATCGGCGGCGATCATCGGGCGGCCGAAGTAAAAGCCCTGGATTTTCTTGCAGCCCAGCCGCCGAATGACTTCGAGTTCTTCCTCGGTCTCGACGCCCTCGGCGGTCGTGCTCATCTCGAGGGCGTCGGCCATCGCGACCACTGCACGGATAATCGCCAGGCTTTCGGCCGAGCGTTTGGCCGCGCCCTGAACGAAGCTGCGATCGACCTTGATCGTGGTGAAACGGACTTTGCGCAGATAGCCGAGCGAAGAATAGCCCGTGCCGAAATCGTCAAGCGCGATCCCGCAGCCCAATGCAAGAATCTGTTCGAGCGTGTGTTGCGCGGTGGTGCCGTCGCGCATGAAGATGCTTTCGGTAACCTCGACCTCGAGCCGGTTGGCTGGCAGCCCGCTGCTCGATAGCGCGCCGACCACGGTCGAGGCGAAGTTGGGATCGAGCAATTGCTCGCCCGAGACATTGACGGCGACCTTGATGTGCGCAGGCCAGCGCATCGCCTCGCGGCAGGCTTCGCGCAGAATCCATTCGCCGATCGGCACGATCAGGCGGGTGTCCTCGGCCAGCGGGATGAACTTTACCGGGCTGACAAACCCGTGCTCGGCGCTGTTCCAGCGCAACAGCGCCTCGAAGCTGACCACGCCTTCGTGCGTGGCATCGACCACCGGCTGGTAGTGAACCAGGAACTCGTTCCGTTCGAGCGCGCGGCGCAGCGAGAACTCCAGCTTGCGGCGTTCTTCGGCGTGGGCGTGGAGCGCGGGTTCGTAGGCGAAGTGGCGCCCCCCGCCCTCGTCCTTGGAACGGTACAGTGCCAGATCGGCGCTGCGCATCAGCGTCTCGACGGTCGTGCCATCGCGCGGCCCGAATGCCGAACCAACGCTGGCCCCGACATACAGCGTGTGATGGTCGACCTCGTAGGGCGCCGACAGCGAATCGATCACCGCATGGGCAACGCTTGAGACCCGCGAGGCATCCGAGGCATCGCGGATCACGATCGCAAACTCGTCGCCGCCTAGCCGCCCGATCAGCTCGTTGTCGGTGATCAGCCGCTTGAGCCGTTCTGAAACCAGGCTCAGCAACTGGTCGCCAACGACGTGCCCTAGGGTATCGTTGACCGCCTTGAACCGATCGAGGTCGATCATCAGGAACGCGCACCGCGTCCGCCACTGTTCGGCATACCGCATCGCATCGCCGACCGCCTCGGTCAGCATCAGGCGGTTGGGCAGGCCGGTCAGCGTATCGTAGCGCGCCAGATAAGCGATCTTCTCCGACGATTCGCGCTGCTGGGTGACGTCGGAGCCGACCCCGCGGAAGCCGTCGAACACGCCGTTCTCGTCGAGTTTGGGGGTGCCGGAGATTTCCCACCAGCGGTGTTCGCCCTGCACCGTCACCCGGACCAGCAGGTTGGAGAAGCTCTCGCGCCGCTTGATTCGCTCGGACAAGTCATGAAGGCTGGTGTGGAACTGCCCGGTTTCCCAGGATTCGCCGGCGATCAGCTGGAGGAACGGCTTGCCGCCGATGTCCTCGGGATCGAGGCCGAGCGCGAACGCGAACCGCGGGCTGACGCTGCGCACGCGGCGCGAGGTATCGATCTGCCACAGCCAGTCGGCATCGCCTTCCTCGAATTCGCGCAACAGCAACGAGACGACTTCGCTCTTCTCGGTGACGTTCGACTGGGCGACCTTGGCGGTGAGGAAATTGCGCGCCGACTGAACCGTGCCGATCGCGATCATCGCCAGATAGGCCACCACCATCGCCGCGGGCACATAGTCTCCGGTCAGCACAAAGCTGGCGATTGCCGCGCCGCCGACGATCGCGCTGAATACCAGCACGCCCAGCGGAACCGCGGCAAAGGCCACCGCCGACCCGGTCATCAGCATCGCCAGCACGGTCCACAGACTGAGCCGGTCGAGCGCGGTACCCAGGGGTACGAAGAACACGATCGGCACGATCCACACCAGCCCAGCGATCAGCGAGCTGATGGTGTGCTGGTTGATTTCCTCGCGTGACATGCGGCGGCGATCGGCGTCGCCCAGGGTGCGGTCGAACCGCGCGCCATAGTAAAGAGTGGCGGCCAACGCCACGACCCATCCCGCCAGCACCCCGGGTTGAACCACCTTGAAATAGGTCAGCGCCACGATCAGTCCGGCCATCACATGAACCGCCAGGCGGACCATGCCGACTTTCACCAGACAGGCGTATTGCAACCCGCGCAGGCGGCCCCAATCGCCCTCATCGGGGTTGCTCAGGCCCAGCACGGCCAGCGCGGGAAGGTCACGCGGAAGCGCGGCCGGGGGATTGCGGGACGGTCTCACCCGACAAGCCAATATCGGGCAAAGGTTATCGTCCTGTAAAATACCGAAATGCGGTGGTACGATTTCCGCGCCCCGCTTGAGGACGCTGCCGATGGCCACTGCCCCCCTGTTCGAGCCCATCCAGCCGCGCCGGACGCGCGATTGGGTGCCGGTGTGGCGCGGTTTTTTCGGCGAGCGCCTGCGCAACACGATCTACGGCCTGGCCGAACCCGCGTTCGATCTGCCGATCCACACCCGCAAAGTGCTCGGCTTCACCGTCCACATCGTGTCGCAGCCCGATGCGGTCGAACGCGTGCTGCTGGGCAACAAGGCCAACTACGAGCGCCCCGGGATCGTCCGGCGCATTCTCAGCCCGGTGCTCGGCAATGGCCTGTTTTCGTCCGAAGGAGACGACTGGCGCAAGCAGCGCCGGATTGTCGCGCCGACGTTCGCGCCGGGGGCGGTCGCGGCGATGGCCGGGCTGATGGACGATGCGGCGCAGCGCGACGTGGCGCAATGGCCGCAGCGCGACACCCGGATCGATATCGCCCAGATCGCCACCCGGACGACGATGGCGATCATCGCCGATACGCTGTTCGGCAGCGATGCCCGGCTGCTCGATCCCGCCGCAGCAAAGCATATCGAGACGATGCTCGTCGCCGTGGGGCAGGTCCGCTTCACCGCGATGCTGGGCTTGCAGGACCTCGACCCCTCGCCATCGATGCGGCGCGCGCGGGCGAGCCGCGCGTGGTTGCGGGCGACCCTGGTCGAAATGGTCCGCGAACGCGGTCCCGGCGGCGGTGCGGATGATTTCTTCGGCGGTTTGATCCGCGCGCTTCACGGCCAGTTTCCGCCCACGGAGGCCGCGGAACTGGCGGTCGACAACGCGATCACGTTCTACGTCGCCGGGCACGAGACCACCGCCAACGCGCTCGCCTGGACCGCCTATTGCCTCGCCGCGCAGCCCGCGTTGCAAGCCGAAGCGCGCGCCGAAGCGATTGCCGCGCTGGCTTTGCCAGCCGCCGAACGCGCCGCCGCGATGCCGCTGTTGTTGCAGATCCTGGAGGAATCGTTGCGGCTCTACCCTCCCGTCCCGCGCTGGGATCGCGAGGCGCTGGGACCGGACGAGCTTGCCGGGGTTGCCGTCGCCAAGGGAGACATCATCTCGCTCTGGCCGTGGGTGATCCACCGCCACCGCAAGCTATGGCGCGATCCCGACGCTTTCGATCACACCCGCTTCGCACCCGCGGCCAAAGCCGGGCTCCACCGGTTCCAGTACTTGCCGTTCGGCGGCGGCCCACGAGTCTGCGTCGGCGCGCGGTTCGCCACGATCGAGGCTTTGCTGATCCTCGCCCGCTGGCTGGCCGCGCGACGCTTCACCGTGCCTGCCGGATGGCGGCCTGACCCGCATGGTTCGGTAACGCTGCGCCCGCGCGGCGGGATGATCTTGTGGGCAGAGATGGTCTAGCCGAGTTCCGCGCGCGCACTCTCCCAGTTGCGACCGTCGAAATCGCGAACCGAAACCGTCAGCCCGTGCCCCTCATCGAGCGAGTGCAGGTTCACGCTCCACGCGTCGGCGTGCGAGCGGGGCTGGTAGAAGCTTTTCACGCCGCAGGTTCGGCAAAAAAGGTGCTCCGCCGCGCCGGTGCCAAAGCGATAGGCGGTCAGCGCATCGGCACCTTGCTCGAGGACAAATGCGTCATGCGGCACGATCAGGTGGAAGAAGCCGGTGTGGCGGCACATCGAACAGTTGCATGCGAGCACTTCGGGCGCAGGATCGACCTCAGCCGAAAACCGCACCGCACGGCAATGGCAGCCGCCCGCAATTTTCACCCGGCTCACTCGACCGTGACCGACTTCGCCAAGTTGCGCGGCTGGTCGACATCGGTGCCTTTGGCGACCGCGACATGGTAGGCCAGCAGTTGCGCGGGGATGGCATAGACCAGCGGTGCGATCAGCGGGTGGACGCGCGGCATTTCGATCGTGGCGAGGCAGCCCTCGCCCGCCTCGGCGATCCCTTCGGCGTCTGAGATCAGTATCACCTTGCCGCCGCGCGCGCGCACCTCCTGCATGTTGCTGACGGTCTTTTCGAACAGCGGGCCCGATGGCGCCAGCACGATCACCGGCACCGCCTCGTCGATCAGTGCGATCGGCCCGTGCTTCATCTCGCCCGCCGCATAACCTTCGGCGTGGATGTAGCTGATTTCCTTGAGCTTGAGCGCGCCTTCCAGCGCCAGC
>JANMPV010000364.1:0-6819 GCA_031370045.1 Novosphingobium sp.
CGAACGGGCGCGGCAGGCGACGGGTCATGGCGATCCCCCAACCCATCAGGATCACGCTACCCGAATTGCCGAACAGGGTGGCGTTGCCGAGCCGGGTCTGGCCGATCCCGATGTTCCAGCTGGCCAGGTCGAGCGCGAACAGCACGCCCGCCGCCGCGATCGCCAGCCAGGTCGCACGCCCGAAACCGCGCGCTGTCCTGAACAGGGCCTCGCCACTGTGGCGGGCGAGCAGGGCAAGCAGCGGGATCGCGAGTGTCAGCCGCCAGAAGCCTGCCGAAATCGGTCCGCTGTCCGCCAGTCGCACCGACCACGGGCCGAGCGCGAGCGCGACGTTGCCCGCGAGGAGTGCCGCGAATTGCAGCTTGCCCCCCTGCCGTATCGGCTCGTCTGCCCCCGTTGCAATCACCATGCGCTTGCTCTAGCCGCCCCGGCAAAGGCTGCGCAGCCAAATTCTTCCGAAAGGGTCACCCGTGCACAGAAAGCTTCTCGAACCAATCCAACTGGGCGCGATCCACGCGCCCAATCGCGTTCTGATGGCCCCGCTGACCCGCGGGCGGTCCGATCCCGGATCGATCCCCAATGCGCTGATGGTCGAACACTACCGCCAGCGCGCCGGGGCAGGGCTGATCCTGACCGAAGCGACCGGAATCAGTGTCGAGGGTCTTGGCTGGCCGGCCGCGCCGGGAATCTGGAACGAAGCGCAGGTCGAAGGCTGGAAGCCGGTGACCGCGGCGGTCCACAAGGCGGGTGGGCGGATCATGCTCCAGATGTGGCACATGGGCCGTCTGGTCCACCCCGATTTTCTGGGCGGCGCGGCTCCGGTCTCGGCTTCGGCGACGACCGCGCCGGGCCACGCGTGGACCCCCACCGGGCGACAGGATTACCAGACGTCCCGCGCGCTTTCGCTCGACGAGATCGAGCGCGTGATCGACGACTATGGCCACGCGGCGCAAAACGCCAAGGCTGCCGGGTTCGACGGGGTCCAGCTTCATAGCGCCAACGGCTATCTGATCGACCAGTTCTTGCGCAACGGCACCAACTTGCGAGACGATATCTATGGCGGCGTACCCGAGAACCGGGTGCGGCTAATGAAGGAAGTGCTCGAACGGTTAATCTCGGTGTGGGGCGCCGGGCGGGTGGCGATCCGGCTTTCGCCCAACGGCGACTCGCAGGGCGCCGACGACAGCGATCCACCCGCGATCTTTGGCGAGGCGGCGCGGGTGCTCGAACAGCTCGGCGTGGCGTTCGTCGAATTGCGCGAAATGTCGCCCGAGGGCACCTTTGGGCAGACTGACGTACCGAAGCAGGGGCCGCTGATCCGCAGCCTGTTCAAGGGACCGCTGGTGCTCAACCAGGAATACGATGCGGCCAGCGCGGCGCATGCGGTGAGCGGCGGGATGTGCGACGCAATCAGCTTCGGACGGCCCTATATCTCCAACCCCGATCTGGCCGAGCGGATCGCCGCGGGCGCGGAGTGGTCGCCCAATATCAACGCGCCCAAGAGTTGGTACAGCCCTGGTCCGGCGGGTTACATCGATTACCCGACGATGGACCAGCCGCTGGCGGCGGCGGCAGACTAGCGTCTCAGCGCGATGGCAAACCGTCGTGGCGATGGCCACATGCTCGATCAGCCGCACCTGAGGCTGGCGCGGCGGATGCTGGGCGAGGAGTAAGGGCGATTCCCGATCCTCCCGCATTGGGAGAGGTGGCTGGCGAAGCTAGACGGAGCGGGGCTAACAAGAATCAGCCGCGGTAGCGGCTGCACGCTGCCGTGTGCTTCATTTTGCGCCCCCCTCCACCGCTACGCGGTCTCCCGCCCCCAGTGGGGGCGGACCTTGCGGATCAGGGCGATAGTCTAACCTGCGGGTTCGCTGGGGCTCGGCTTGGGCGCAGGCGCGGCGTCAGCAGCGGGACTCGCGTCAGCCGCGGGCGCTGCCTCCGGCACGTCCACTGCCTTTCCCTTGGCCTTCCCCCCCTTGCCGTCCGCATGCTTGGCGGTGTTTGGAGCGAGTGGGGGTTCGCTGCGGGTTTGGTCGGTGGCGATCATCGCGTCGCTGATCGTGCCTTCGAGCACTTCGCCCGCAGCCTGGTTGCCTTCGGCCGCCTTGCGCTCGCAGCCGCCCACGATCAGGCAGGCGAGCGCCGCCGCTGCCAGAAAACGCCGCTGCTGCTGGATCATCGCGTTTCCTCCACCACTGGGCACGGCCGATCGAGCGCAGCGAGAAATTCGTCGGCCCGTGCGCGCATTGCCTCATCCCACGCCGCGCTGGCAACCGGTTTGCCCAGCCGGGCCATGCTGGTCACCCCGAATTCGGCGATCCCGCACGGCACGATCCCGCCGAAGTGCGCCAGATCGGGGTCGAGGTTGATCGCCACGCCGTGCATCGTCACCCATCGCCGCACGCGCACCCCGATTGCGCCGATCTTGGCCTCGCTGCCATCGATGTCGCGCGTCCAGATGCCGACCCGGCCCTCGGCGCGCCAGGCTTCGACCCCGAAGTCGCCCAGTTAGCGATCACCCAGCCTTCGAGCGCGTGGACGAACCCGCGCACATCGCGCGCGCGGCTGTTCAGATCGAGCAGCACATAAGCCACCCGCTGCCCCGGACCGTGGTAGGTATAGCGCCCGCCGCGCCCGGCCGCGACCACTTCGAACCGCGGATCGAGCAGCTCGGCCTCCGCTGCGCTGGTCCCTGCGGTATAAACCGGGGGGTGTTCGAGCAGCCACAGCAGTTCACGCGCGGTGCCGGCCTGGATCGCGGCGTTGCGCGCGGTCATTTCGTCGAGCGCCTGGCGATAGGGCACGGGCGAAGTCTCGCTGCGCCATTCGATTGTGCCAAGCTGTTCCATGATCGTGGCTTGCGTGACGCCAAAGCGCCTGCTTATCAAGGCCCGGCATATTCGCAGGAGCAAAACGACGTGGCCAAACTCGATACCAATGCGGCGTGGAAGGAGGCGAGCGCGATCGTTTCCGCCAACCGCGAGGTGCTGTTGGCACTGGCCGGGGTGTTCTTCATGCTGCCCAGCCTGGCGCTGGTGGTGATCGCGGGCGAGCCCGAGGTGATCCCGGGGATGAAGGGCGAGCAGATGGTCGCCGCGATGGAGGTGTTCTACGCCAAATCGTGGTGGATCGTCCTGATCAGCGCGGTGTTCCAGATCGTCGGACTACTCGCCATCCTGACCCTGATGCGCGATCGTTCACGACCCACGGTGGGCGAAGCGATCCGCGCCGCGCTGCCCGGATCGCTGAGCTATCTGGCGGCGCAGTTTGCGGTATTGATCGGGCTCAGCCTGGTCGGGGGGATTCTGATCGGCCTGGCGGCGGTAGTCTCGCCGGTGGTGGCGGTGGTGGCGGCGCTGCTGTTCATGGTGGCGCTGGTCTTCGCGGTATTCCGCCTGATCCTCGTCGGTCCGGTGATTGCGGTCGAAGGGGTGCGCAACCCGGTGACCGCGATGGCCCGCTCGTGGCGGCTGACCCAGGGCAATTTCTGGCGGATCTTCGGGTTTATGCTGCTGATTTTGATCCTGTTCGCGGTGGTCGCCGGGATCATCATGATGATCGTCGGGCTGGTGCTCGCGCTGGCCAGCTCGGGCGAGCCGCAGCGGATCATCGCCGCGGTGTTCTCCAGCGCGCTGGGGGCCGTGGGCGTGGTCTATTTCGCAGGCGTGCTCGCCGCGATCCATCGCCAGCTCGGGGGCCCGGCAGCAGCGGATTTGAGCGCGACGTTCGAGTAACTTGATCCTCCCCATCGACTTGCGATGGGGAGCGGGACCGCCACGCCGCTTTGCGTGGGGGTGGAGGGGTATTGCAGCACAGCAAGAACCCCTCCGTCAGTCGGCAAAAGGAGCCGACCGCCACCTCCCCATTTGGCTGCGCAAAATGGGGAGGAACTATAAAAGTCAGTCCTTCCAGCCCCAGAACAGCTGGACCGGCAGCACGTTGAGCGCTTCGAACCCCTGGTCGATCCGGGTGAAGTGCCTGGCCATAAAATCGCGCGCTTTGGCGCTGAACTGATAGACCAGGAACGCGCCGCCGGGGCGGATCACGCGGTGGGTGGCCGCCGCAATGGCCGGGCCGATACCGTCGGGCAGGGTCGAGAACGGCAGGCCCGACAGGACGTAGTCGGCATGGTCATGGCCGTTGGCCTTGACGATCGCCTCGACGTCGGCGGCTGAGCCGAGCACCGCAGTGAAGCGGCTGTCGCGGATGGTCTTGCGCAAGTATTCGATGAAATCGGGGTTGGTGTCGATCACGATCAGGCTGGCGTCGCCGCGCAGCCGTTCGAGCACCGGGCGGCAGAACGTGCCGACGCCGGGACCGTATTCGACGAACAGGTCGCATTCGTCCCATTTGACCGGGGCAAGCATCTTGGCGATCGTGAAGCGGCTCGACGGGATGATCGATCCGACCATCACCGGGTGCTTGACGAACCCCTTGAAGAACACGCCCCACGGGCCCATCGCTTGCTCCATCCGGCGCTTGATCCGCGTCGCCAGCGGCGCCGGCGCGGTTTGGGTGGTGGTCATCTAAGGTTGCGATCCCGATTTGGCGAAGCGCCGCCCCTTGCAAATTTGCCCGGCCATTGCAAGCCGCGCCGGGTGCGACTAACCGCGCCGAGATGGACATGCACCACAGCGGACCGCCGATATCGGGCGACGAGTTGGGGGCTGGCGACGACGACTTGGTCGGCATCCGCCTGCCGCGCGATCGCCTGACCCTGCTGTTCCTGGTGATGCTGGTAACCGCCGCCGGGAACACCGCGATGCAAAGCGTGATGCCATCGATCGGCACCCGGCTGCACGTTCCCGATTTCTGGATCAGCCTAGCCTATTCGTGGTCGGCGGTGCTGTGGATGACGATGGCGCCGTTCTGGGCGCGCCGGTCGGACCGGCGTGGGCGCAAGGCAATGATGGCGATCGGGCTGGTCGGCTTCACCCTGAGCTTTACCCTGTGCGGCCTGATCCTGCTGGGCGGGCTGCACGGCGTGTATGGAACCACCGCGACGCTGCTGCTGTTTGCCGCCGCGCGCTCGTTTTACGGCGGGTTTGGCTCGGCCGCGCCGCCCGCGGTCCAGGCTTATGTCGCCAGCCGCACCAGCCGCGCCGAGCGGACCCAGGCGTTGAGCCTGATTTCGTCCAGCTTCGGGTTGGGCACCGTGCTCGGCCCCGCGCTTGCGCCGTTTTTGATCCTGCCGTTCGTGGGGCTGGCCAGCCCGTTTTTCTCGTTCGCGGTGATCGCGGCGATCGTGCTGATCGCGCTGCGCCTGCGCCTGCCCGACGACACGCCCAGCTTCGCCGGGCGCGGCGAGGTGATGGCCGCTCCGTTCAGCGCCTCGTCCAATCCGCGCCGGGTGGTCGATCAACCCGATGGCGACACCGACGAACTGGCCTCCGCCGATCCGCTCGGAGCCGAGCCGAAACGCCTGCAATGGCGCGACCCGCGGCTGCGCGCATGGCTGACGGTGGGCCTGCTGGGCGGGCATGCCCAGGCGATGCTGCTGGGGGTGATGGGGTTTCTGTTGCTCGACCGGCTCGGACTGCGCGCAACGCCCGAGGCGGGCGCGGGTCCGGTCGGGCTGGTGCTGATGACCGGCGCGGGGGCGACGCTGCTGGCGCAATGGGGGCTGATCCCGATGCTCCACCTTGGCCCGCGCGCGGCGACGATCTGGGGGATGGCGATCGGGCTGGTAGGAACCGCAGTCGTCGCGGCGGGCAGTAACCTGCATTCGCTGGCGGCGGGCTTCGCGCTCGCCTCATTGGGCTTCGGGCTGTTCCGTCCCGGCTTCACCGCAGGCGCCAGTCTGGCTGTGACCCGCGCCGAGCAAGGCCAGTCGGCGGGCATAGTCGCAGCGATCAGCGGAGCCGCCTACATCGTCGCTCCGGCGATCGCGGTGTGGCTCTACAACCACTGGGAGTGGCTGGCGTTCTCGATCATAGCTGCGCTGATGCTGGTTACGGCGACGGTTGCGTGGCGCGGTACGCAGCGGGATGAGGACTTTCTTGGCGTCTAGCCCAGCAACCAGAACACCGCACCCATCGCCAGGTATGCGACCTGCCAGTATCCCGCGTCGATCAGTGCGTGGCGGCTCGAAAGCCGTTGGTGGGTGTAGCTGACCAGCAGCGCGGGAACGACGAACGCCAGCGCCAGCCCGCCCGCCATCATGAAGTAAAGCCACGGCTTGGCGCCGAGCGTCTCGGCTCCGACGCGCGCGAACATGTGGCCGATCATCGAACTGGACAGCAGGAGCATTGCCGCGGTGATCGCCATCGTCCGCCCCGGATGGCTGCGCGCGGCAAGGCCGCCGGGACCCACTTCCTCAAGCTTGGCGCGTCCGAACAGCGGACCGTACCACAATGCACCGAGTGCGAACGCGGCAATCGCGGCGGCGACGACCGCAATCCAGTTGACCGGACCCATCGTTTTATCTTTCTTTCCAAGCGCCCCGCGGCAAGTCTAGCCGCGCACTGGACGGCACGCCAGCTTTGTCGATCAGTTGCATTTCGCACGGCTGGTGACTGTTCAGGCGAAAGCGCCTATTGGCCGCGCCTTCATGGCTACCCAGATCATCCCCACCCAGATCCAACACGCACCACGCATCGGCATGGTCAGTCTTGGCTGTCCCAAGGCGCTGGTCGACAGCGAACGCATCCTCACCCGGCTGCGCGCCGATGGCTATGCGATGAGCCCCGACTATGCCGGGGCCGACGTGGTGCTGGTCAACACCTGCGGGTTCCTCGATTCGGCCAAGGAGGAAAGCCTGGCCGCGATCGGCGAGGCGATTGCCGAGAACGGGCGGGTGATCGTGACCGGCTGCATGGG
>JANMPV010000367.1:0-2869 GCA_031370045.1 Novosphingobium sp.
CGATCCGCACGCTGTTGGCCGATCCGCAGATTGCCTATATCCACGCCCACAACGCCGCGCACGGCTGCTTTGCTCCGCGAATCGAGAGGAACTGACCATGGCGACCGTGCGCAAGGCCGTGACGATTGCTCGCCCCGCCGATGCCGTGTGGGATGCGGTCAGCGATGCCGGCCAGCTCCACACCCGCGTCGCCCCCGCAATCGTGGCAAACTGCACATGGGAGGAAGCGGGCGAAGTGCGGATCGTGACGTTCGGCAGCGGTCTGGTGCTGCGCGAGCTGATGATCTCGAACGACCCATCCGCACGGCGGCTGGCATGGTCGGCGCAAAGCGATCTGTGGCAGCATCACAACGCATCGCTCCAGATATTCGCGCTGGACGACGGTTCCTGTGAAGCGGTGTGGACCGCCGATGTCCTGCCACATGCCGCAGGCGAACTGATGGAGCAATTCCTCGCGATGGGTCTGGATGCCATGAAGTCGCACCTGGAGGCTGGCTGAGATGGGCGCGATCGATCCCACCTTCGCTTGGTCGGCGTTTCTGGCGCGCGACCGCAGCTTCGACGGGCAGTTCGTCGGCGCGGTCAAGACGACCAAGATATATTGCAAGCCTAGTTGCCCGGTGCGGCACCCCAAGCCCCAGAATGTGGTGTTTTACCACACCGCCGCCGAGGCCCAGTCCGCCGGTTTCCGCGCCTGCTTGCGCTGTCGCCCCGATGATATCGCGCGCGACGAGATTGCCATCCAGGGCGCACTCACCCTGCTGGCCGACGAAGCGCCACCCGCGCTCGAGGATCTCGCCAGGGCGGTGGGCTATGCCCCGCATCACTTCCACCGTCTGTTCAAACGCGCCACCGGGGTGACCCCTGCAGCCTATGCCCGCGGCCTGCGCGCGCGCCGGGCCGAGGCGGCGCTGTCCGATCACGGCCGGATCACCGATGCCATCTATGCGGCGGGCTATTCTGGCCCCAGCCGCTTTTACGAAGAGACCAAAGGACGATTGGGCATGACCCCGAGCGCATGGAAGAACGGCGGCGCGGGCGCGACGATCCATTGGGCGGTGGTCGACACCAGCCTTGGCGCGATGCTGGTTGCGGCAACCCAGCGCGGGGTCTGCCGTCTGGCGTTCAACGAGGGGCGCGAGGCGCTCGAAGCGCGGTTCGCCAAGGCCGAGCTGGTGGAGGGCGGGGCGGACTTTGCCGAACTGCTCGCCATGGTGATAGCCTCGGTCGAAGCTCCGGGCGATTTCAGCCACATCCCACTCGACGTCAAAGGCACCGCGTTCCAGGAGGCCTGCTGGCGTGAATTGCAGCGCATTCCCCCCGGTGAAACGCGCAGCTATGCCCAGATCGCCGCCGCAGCGGGCAACCCCAAAGCGGTGCGCGCGGCGGGATCGGCGAACGGCGCGAACAACGTTGCGGTGCTGATCCCCTGCCATCGCGTGATCCGCAGCGACGGCAGCCTGGGCGGCTATGCCTATGGGCTGGAGATCAAGCGCAAGCTGCTCGAGAAGGAACGCAACCGATGACCAGGATCGAAGAATTCGCGGCGCTCCACATCCCCGGCGACCCACTGGTGCTGTTCAATATCTGGGATGCGGGCAGCGCGAAAGCGGTCGCAGCGGCGGGGGCAAAAGCGATCGCGACGGGAAGCTACGGCGTCGCCTGCGCGCGCGGCAGCAGCGATGGCGAGAACCTGTCGCTCGACGCGGCGCTGGCCAATCTGGGCGAAATCCTGGGGGTGACCGATCTGCCGGTGAGCATCGACATGGAGGCCGGCTATGGCGCCGACGCCGTCGCAGTCGGGCGCTCGGTGGCGCTGGCCTGCGCGGCGGGCGCGGCGGGGATCAACATGGAAGACCGCATGCCCGGCGAAACCGCCTTGCTTGACGTCGGCCAAGCGGTGGCGCGGATCGAAGCGGCGGCGGCCACCGGTCTGTTCGTCAACGCCCGGTGCGACGTGTTTCGCGGCCAGGATGCGGTCGCGGACGGTGCTGCGCTGGTCGCCGCCACGCTCGAACGGGCGCGGGCCTATGCCGAGGCGGGGGCAGGGGGCCTGTTCGTGCCGTTCCTCGCCGACGCGCACTGCATCGCCGCGATCTGCGAAGCCTCGCCGCTGCCAGTCAACATCCTGTGGTCCAAGCCGTGCGGCGACCGCGCCGCTTTGGCCGCGCTCGGCGTCGCCCGGATCAGCCACGGCCACCAGCCGTGGGCCGCAGCGATGGCCTGGCTGGGCGAGCAGGCGGCGACGGTGCTGGGCGGCGGGGTTCCAGGTTACGCGGCGTAGACCCAAATCCCTGGTCGGACTCCACTGCCTGCTAGTAATTCCCCAGCTGCTCCACCAGCACCTCGTGAAACCGGCTGATCCCGCCTTCCAGCGTGCCCAAGGTCAATTCCGAGATCGCCCCGCTCGCCAGTCCCTGCTGGCCGAGCGCGGCTGCGCGGAAATCTTCGCCGCCGAACACCCCGCCGTCGAGCAGGTTCCAGCTCCTCTGCCAGTGATCGCGCGCCTTTTCGGTTTGCGGCGCTTCGGCGATCAGCATGAAGTCCTCGACCAGCGTCCGCTCGTGGCATTGCGGCATCAGCGTCATGATGTTCACATAATCGGGGCTGACCACCACCACGGTCGCGGGGAACAGCTGATAGGCGAACGTCACGTAACGCCGCAGCTGCGCCCAATCGGTCAGGTCGATGCCCTCCAATTCGGCCGCGCGGCCCACCGCCGAGCGCTGGTGTGCGCCCACCGCATCGCCGCTGGCGATCCCGTCCTTGAAGTACGGCCCGATCGTATCGGCGTGGAGCCGCAGCACGTGGTAGCTTTCGAGGAACGCATCCATGATCAGCTTCCAGTTGCTTGCAACGTCGTGGATCC
>JANMPV010000378.1:0-8324 GCA_031370045.1 Novosphingobium sp.
CCATGGCGACTCTCCACCGGGCTGGATGCCCTATGTGCAAAGCTAGCCGCATCATCGTGGGATTGCGAGAAATTAGGCGATCCGGTGTGAGCGTGCTATACCCAACGCGCTGACGTCCTAAGCATGACTGACTTCGCCTCCCCGGCGCGGGTAACCGCTCCGAACCGACGACTTCCTTTCACCGACACGACCTCTCGCACTCCCCCGTCCGCGCTGTTGCGGGCGGATCAATCGTTCTCTGAAAGGAACGCATCATGCCAGTAGGCACCGTCAAATTCTTCAATGCCGACAAGGGCTATGGCTTCATCGCGCCCGATGGCGGCGGCGAGGACAGCTTCGTCCACATCAGCGCGGTCCAGGCCGCCGGGATGCAGACCCTCAACAAGGAACAGCGCCTGTCGTATGAGGTCGAAATCGGCCGCAACGGCAAGAAGTCCGCAGCGAACCTCGCCTCGGCCTGAAGCTGATCGAATACCCGTCCGGCGGTGGCGCGCGAGTGCTACCGCCGGATGGCTCCAATGCCCGATGACAGGAGCGGCGATTGAGCACGACTCGTGAATTCTACATCGCTCGCGCCGAAGAAAGCGCCACCGAAGCCGCCAACGCAACGCTCGCCAACGTGCGCGAGCGCGCCGAGCGCTCCGAAGCCGCGTGGCGTGGCATGGCCGACCGGATGGAGCGCGTCGAGCAACAGCGCGTGGTCGCCGAACAGGCCCGCCAGGAACGCATCGCCGCCGAAGGCTGACGCCTTCCGCTCAATCGACCACGATGCTGCCCTTCATCCCGAACGAGGTGTGGAGGAAGTGGGTGCAGCTGAGTTTGTAGGTTCCCTTCGCGGGAACCAGGCGGATTGTCACCGCCTCGCCGCCTTCGAGTTCGATCTTGCCGCCGTGGATTTTGCCCGCGTCTTCGGGTGCGATCCGCGCTGCGGCGAAGAACTTTGGCGCGGCAAAGTTGTGCCCGCCCTTGGCATCGCGGATCGTCAGCCGAACCGGAACCCCGGCGCGCAAGTGGAGCGCAGAGGGGGTGAACGAAAAGCTGGTGAGCACGATTTCCACCGCTGAGGCACGGCCAAAATCGATGGGGTCCTGCGCCGAACCGGCAGTGGCGACCAAGGCCAGCGTCACGGCGGCCAGCAGGGTCGGCTTGCGAACGATCATCGTATTTCTCCAGGCCCCCGCATGGACATAGTCCGTGTAGCGGTGCTGCGCCAGCCAATCAGATCAGCCCCTTGGCCTTGAGGCTGACATGGCCTTCGCGTCCGACGATTACGTGATCGTGGACCACCACCCCCAGCAGCCGCCCCGCCTCGGCAATGCGCTGGGTGATCTGGATGTCGGCACGGCTCGGCTCGGGCGAGCCGGAGGGATGATTATGGACCAGGATCAGCGCGCTGGCGCCCAGGTCGAGCGCCTTGCGGATCACTTCGCGCGGGTGGATCGCGGCTTCGTCGATACTGCCGTCGCCGACATGGTGATCGAGGATCAGGCGGTTCTGGACGTTGAGATAAAGCACCCGCACGCGCTCAACCGTGAGGTGCGCCATGTCGATCGTCAGATAATCGATCAGCGCCTGCCAGCTTCCCAGCACCGGCTGATCGCGGACCCCCTGGCGAGCGAGCCGGCGCGCGGCGGTCGCCACAATCAGCAATGCGGCGGCGCTGGTCTCGCCCATTCCGGGATGATTGCTCAGCGCCTTCGGATCGGCATTGAGCACCCCGGCGAGCGAGCCGAAGCGGGTGAGCAGGGTGCGCGCGATCGGCTTGACGTCGCGCCGCGGGATCGCGCCCATCAGCAGGAACTCGATCACCTCGTGATCGCCCAGCGCATCGATCCCGCCCTCGAGCAGCCGCTTGCGCAGGCGCGCGCGGTGTCCCGATGCGGGGTTCGCAGCCGCTTTGGCGGCGCCGAACAGCGTCGTCTCCGCGTCCTCGCTCTGGTTCGATGCAACCATCCGCGCCCCTCATGCGTTACGGTCCGAGCATTGCCTTTGCGGGCGAGCCGCGCAAGTGTGGGTACGAATGGCTGACATCGTCGATCCCGCTCCTGCTCTCGACGAGATCCTTGAAAGCGCGTCGGTCGACGAGACGCCGCGCCAGCGGAACCGCCGCTTCGGTCGGCTCGCGCGCGTTCTGGCGATCTTTGCGCTTGTCGTGGCAATGGCCTTCGCCATCGTGTGGACCCAGCGCGAGCGCATCGCGGACAACGTGATCGGGCGCGAATTGCGCAGCCGGGGCATTCCGGCAACCTACCGCGTCGAGCAAATCGGGACGCGGCGTCAGGTGCTGGCAGACATCGTGGTGGGCAATCCGCAGCACCCCGACCTGACCGTGAAACGCGCCGAAGTCGAACTGGTCTATCGCCTGGGCTTTCCCGGGATCGGGCGGGTTACACTGACCCAACCGCGGCTCTATGGCAGCTATCGCGGCGGCAGGTTGAGCTTCGGCTCGCTCGATCCGCTGTTGTTCACCGGCAGCAAACAGGCGTTCGCGCTGCCCAAGCTCGATCTCAGGATCGCCGACGGGCGCGCCTTGGTGGAGACCGATTACGGGCCGCTGGGGATCAAGGCAGGGGGCGAGGGCAGACTCGATGACGGGTTTGGCGGGATCGTCGCCGTCGCCGCTCCACGCCTTGCCGGGTTCGGCTGCACTGCTCAAAGCGCTAGCTATTATGGCACGCTCAAGATTGCCGCTGGGAAACCGCGGTTTGTCGGCCCGCTGCGCAGCGGGCCGCTGGCTTGTCCTGCGCAAGGCATGTCGCTCGAAAGCGCCGCGATGCAGGTCGATACCACGCTCGACGAGGATCTTGCGGGCATGGAGGGACGAGCCAAGCTGGTTGCCGGGCGGCTCGCGCTGGCGGGTTACCGCGCGGGCGCAGCGGATAGCGATGCGCGCTTCACTTTGCGCGGGGGCGACTTGACGATGAAGCTCGATGGCGGGGTTGCCGGGGTCGCGATCCCGCAGGCCGGGTTCGGACGCCTCTCGACAACCGGCACCCTGCGCGCGCGCGAGGCGTTCTCGAGGATCGAATATCAGGGCCAGATCGAGGGCAACGGGGTGCGGCTTGGGACCGGCCTGGAGGACGGGCTTGCCCAGGCGCAGGCGAGCACCGCAGGCACTCTGCTGGCGCCGCTGCTCGGCCAGTTGCGCACCGCGTTGGTCCGCGAAGCGCGCGGCGGGCGGTTGCTCGCCGAGATCGATGTGCGCAAAACCGGCGCGGCCACCACGCTGGTCGTCCCGCAGGCGAGCCTGAGTGGCGGCAGCGGCGCTACGCTCGCTACGCTCTCACGGTTTTCGCTCAGTTCGGGCGAGGCAGGGGTGCCGCGCGTCGCGGGCAACTTCTCCACCGGCGGTCCGGGGCTGCCGCGCATTGCGGGGCGAATGGAGCGTGCAAATGGACGCGCGGTGTTCCGCGTGGCGATGGCCGAATATCGCGCCGGATCATCCGCGCTTGCGCTGCCGCGGCTGGCACTGGTGCAGGGCAACGACGGATCTTTCGGCTTTGGCGGCGAGGCGCGGGCGAGCGGGGCGTTGCCGGGCGGGATGGCGCAGAATCTGGTGGTCCCGCTCGACGGATCGCTGGGGGCCGACGGCACGTTCGCGCTGTTTCGACGCTGCACGCCGATTGCGTTCGGTCGCCTCGCCTTCGCCAGCCTGACGCTGGAACGCCGTGGGCTGACGCTGTGTCCGCCGCGCGGGCGGACGATCGTGCGCTTTGCCGGGGGCAGTCTGAGTATCGCCGCGGGCGCGCCCTCTCTCGATCTGGCCGGGCGGCTGGGGCAGACTCCGATCCGGCTCGCCAGCGGGCCGGTGGGATTTGCGTACCCCGGCACGCTCAGCGCCGCACAGGTCGATGTCGCGCTCGGCCCTGCGGCGACTGCCTCACGGTTCCGTGTCTCGAACTTGTCGGCGCGGGTCGGCAAGGAAATCGCGGGGAGTTTCACCGGGGCCGACGTGCGTCTGGCGGCGACGCCGCTCGACATCACCGACGCGACCGGGCGCTGGCGCTATGCCGCCAACCGCCTGTCGATCGATGGCGCGTCGCTCAAGGTCAGCGACCGGGTCGATCCGCCGCGCTTCGCCCCGCTGGTCGCGCGCGATGCGAAGCTGACGCTGTTCGCCAACCGCATCGACGCCGCGGCGATCTTGCGCCAGCCGGCCACCGACCGCGATGTGGTGCAAGTCACGATCCGCCACGATCTTGGCACCGCACGCGGCCATGCCGATCTTGCGGTCAATGGCCTGCTGTTCGACAAGGCGCTCCAGCCCGCCGATCTCACCACCCGCGCGCTGGGGGTAATCGCCAACGCGCGGGGCACCGTGACCGGCACGGGGCAGATCGACTGGAACCCGAACGGGGTGACCAGCGGGGGGCGGTTTACTACCGACAAGCTCGATTTCGCTGCCGCCTTCGGCCCGGTCCAGGGGCTGTCGGGCAGCGTTGTCTTCACCGATCTGCTCGGCCTCGTCACAGCGCCCGATCAGGAAGTGCGGATCGCCGCGCTCAACCCGGGGATCGAGGTTACCGAAGGCGTCGTCCGCTTCCAGATCGATCCGGGCAACCGGCTGTTGCTCAAGAACGCGAGCTGGCCGTTCCTGGGCGGACGGTTGAGCCTGGCGCCGACCACGCTCAACCTCGGCGTGTCCGAGGCGCGCAAGTACACGCTGGTGATCGAGGGCCTCGATGCGGGGCGGTTCGTCGAGCGGATGGGGCTCGCCAACCTCAGCGCCACCGGCACTTTCGATGGCGAGTTGCCGCTGGTGTTCAGCGCCGCCAACCCCGGCGAACAGGTCGCCGCGGCGGTCGGCACCGTGCTCGGCATCGGCACCGCGCAAGGGGCGCAGGCGGCGCAATTGACCCCCGGCAGCGGACGGATCGTTAACGGCCTGCTCAAGTCACGCGCGCCGGGCGGCAACGTGTCCTACGTCGGCGAGCTGACCTATCGCGACCTGACGACGATGGCCAACTTCGCCTTCCAGACGCTGCGCTCACTCGACTATCAGACGATGGACATTGCGCTCAACGGCTCGCTCGAGGGTGAGATCATCACAAACGTGCGGTTCAGCGGGGTCAAGCAGGGCGCCGGGGCGAAGAGGAACATCCTGACCCGCGCGGTCGCCAATCTGCCGATCGAGATGCGGGTCAATGTCCGCGCGCCGTTCTACCAGCTCATCACCAACTTCAAGGCTCTGTACGACCCGGCGTTCGCCAAGGACCCGCGCAGCCTCGGGTTGGTCGACGATCAGGGGCGCGCGATTGTGCGGCCCAAACCTGCACCTGCTCCAACACCCATGCCGAACCCGCCACAACCAAACATTCAGCCCAGCGAAAGCGAGAGAGTGCCATGATCACCCCGCGATTGACCCCCAATGCCAAGGCTGCGAAAACCGGCGATATGGCGAGGGGACGAACATTGAGACGATGCTCGATTGCGGCGTTGCCGGTTTTGAGCGCGGTGGCGCTGAGCGGCTGTATTTCGGTGAAGGCACCGGACAAGCCGATCGTCATCGAGCTCAACATCAATATCCGGCAGGAGGTGGTTTACCGCCTGGCGGAAGATGCGAAGAACACGATCAAAGACAACCCAGGGATTTTCTGACCATGTCTGCCCAGTTCTTTTCCAAGGTAGTTGGTGTGGCGCTTGTCGCATCGACCCTCGCGCCCGTTGCGGCGATGGCCCAGGGCCGCGATCCGGCTTATGCCGCCGCGCGCGCATCGGGCCAGGTTGGCGAGAAGATGGACGGTTACCTCGGCGTCGTCGGCACCCCCGGTGCGGGGCTGCGTGCGATGGTCGATGACCTCAACATCAAGCGCAAGGCCGCCTACGCCGCCAAGGCCCAGGCCAACGGTGCCACGATCGAGGAATACGCGCTGTCGAGCGGATGCCAGCTGATCCTCAACACCCAGCCGGGCGAGAAATACCAGGCACCCGACGGCACCTGGCAGACGCGCAGCAGCACGGTACCGATGCGGGATAGTCGCTGTCCGTAAGATACGGCTTGGAGCATCCTACGCAAAACCCGACCCGTTTGTGGTGAGGAGGGACAGAGCGTAGCGAAGGCCCGTCTCGAACCACCGTCGGCTCGCCGAGGCCCTTCGAGACGGATTTCAGCCAAAGGCTTCAATCCTCCTCATGGCGAACGGGGTTGGATTCGGATGGCGACGCTCTAGGGTTCTCAACCCACCCCCACTCGCTAAGCGCCCCCATCATGCCAATCGCCACGCTCGCCGATTTCACCGATGCCGATGCCTGCCCGCGAATCGTGGTCAAGGTCGGCTCGGCGCTGCTCGTCGGCGAGGATGGCGCGGCCCGCCGCGAATGGCTGGAGACGCTGGTCGGCGAACTCGCCGCAGCGCACGCGCGGGGCCAGCAGGTCATCGTCGTCAGCTCGGGCGCGATTGCGCTGGGTGCGCGCAAGCTGGGGCTGGCCAAGGGCGGACGCGGCAGCCTGGCGGATGCGCAGGCCGCGGCCTCGGTTGGCCAGATCGCGCTGGCTGGGCTGTGGGCCGAATTGCTCGCCGCGCATGACATCACCGCGGCCCAGATTCTGTTGACACTCGACGATCTCGAAGACCGCCGCCGCTACCTCAACGCCACCGCGACGCTGGGGCGGTTACTCGCCGCGGGCGCGATCCCGGTGATCAACGAAAACGATTCGGTCGCCACCCACGAAATCCGGTTCGGCGACAACGACCGTCTCGCCGCGCGGGTGGCGCAGGCGGCGGGAGCTAGCGGCCTGCTGCTGCTGTCCGATGTCGATGGGCTGTATGATCGCAATCCTGACCGCGAGGGCGCGCAACTGCTTCGTCTGGTGCGCGGGGTGACGCCCGAGGTGCTGGCGATGGCCGATGCCGGTTCGGCCTCGGGGCTCGGCTCGGGCGGGATGACCTCGAAGCTTCAGGCGGCCGAGATCGCCGAACGCGCGGGGATTGCGATGGCCATCGTCGGGGGCAAGGCCGCCGCACCGCTGGCGAGCGCGCTGGCCGAGGGATCGGGCACATTGTTCCTCCCCCGCCGCCGCGATCCGGCGCGCAAGGCGTGGCTGGGCGGAAGGCTACGGCTAAAGGGCGCGGTAGTGGTCGATGATGGCGCGGCGCGCGCACTGGCCAAGGGCAGCAGTCTTCTGGCTGCCGGGATCAGCGCGGTCGAAGGCCCGTTCGCGCGCGGCGATGCGGTGGCAGTGCGTGACGCCAAGGGCCACCTGCTTGCCCACGGCCTGGCCGAATACGACGCCGAGGAATGTGAGCGGCTGCGCGGGCGTCAATCCGCCGAACACGCTGCGATCCTGGGTTACGCACCGCGCAGCGCGGTGATCCATCGCGATCAGCTGGTGGTGCTGTGACAATAGCGATTACCGGCGCGACCGGGTTCGTCGGTCAGGCGGTGCTCGAACAGGCGGCAGTGCAGGGCTTCGCGGTGCGCGCATTGGCGCGCAAGCCGCAACCGCCACGCGCCGGGGTTGAATGGATCGAAGGCGATCTCGACGATACCGTTGCGCTGGCGCGGCTGGTCGAGCGTGCCGACGCGGTGATCCACATCGCCGGGGTGGTCAACGCGCCCGATACGACGGGGTTCGCGGCGGGCAATGTCGTCGGAACGCTCAACCTAATGACCGCCGCGATGGTCGCGGGGACGTCGCGGTTTGTGCAGGTATCGTCGCTTTCGGCGCGCGAGCCGCAGCTTTCCGCCTACGGTGCATCAAAGCTCAAGGGCGAGAAAGTGGTCATGGCCAGCCCGCTCGACTGGACCGTGGTCCGACCGCCCGCAGTCTATGGCCCGCGCGACCGCGAGATGCTCGAGCTGTTCCGGTTCGCCAAGACCGGCATCGTCCCGCTCCCGCCGCACGGGCGGATGGCGGCGATCCATGTCGACGATCTGGCCAGGCTGCTGCTGGCGCTGGTTCCGGGGGGCGAGGACGTCAGCCATCGGTTGTTCGAGCCCGACGACGGCCATCCCGGCGGCTGGACCCACAAGAGCTTTGCCCGGGCGGTCGGTTGGGCGGTCGGCAAGCGGATCACGCCGTTGCCGCTCCCCGCATTTGCCTTGCGCGCCGCCGCCCGCGGCGACCGCCTGCTGCGCCGCGCCGCGGCCAAGCTGACCGAGGATCGGGTTGGGTACATGTGCCATCCCGATTGGACGGTGCGCGAGGAGGCGCGCCCGCCAGTCGCCTTGTGGACGCCCGCAATTGGGACGCGTGAGGGGTTGAAGGCAACCGCGAAGTGGTATCGCGAGGCGGGGTGGCTTTGACGATTCGACACACGGGCGTGTCATCCATACTCTCCCGCCTGGGTCGCGAGTCGGGTTGGCGAAAACGCCGGACCGTC
>JANMPV010000119.1:0-7532 GCA_031370045.1 Novosphingobium sp.
GCGATCGGCTCCTGCGCCTGGCGCTTGGTGCCGACGAACAGGACCTTGCCGCCTGCCTGGACAGTGGCCGAGACAAACTCGAGCGCACGCGCCATCAGTGGCACGGTCTGCGACAGGTCGAGGATGTGGATGCCGTTGCGCGCGCCGAAGATGTACGGCTTCATCCGCGGGTTCCAGCGGTGGGTCTGGTGGCCGAAGTGAGCACCGGCCTCGATTAATTGCTGCATGGTGACGACGGGAGCCGCCATAAGTACTTCCTTTCCGGTTACGCCCGCAAAACGCAGGCTGCCTCTGGGAAACTGGAACCGTGAGGAGACCCCTCTGCGGCACCGGTATGGGCGTTTCCCATGTGGATTTCGCCGAGACGGAATCATTCCCGCACCGACGGGCGGCTCCTTAGCCGCAGATTGGCGCGATTGCCACCTTGTTTTGATCGCGAGTCAGAAACCCTCCGGCGCAAATTTACTTGACTGATCAGAACATAACATGAACATTGACGGTATTCCGCGAATCGGCGGGAACGATCATGGTAACCCACACGTTAATGCCCCAGTTATCCACAGACCTGTACCGGGGCGCAGCAGGTGGGGACCGAACGGACAAGGACGCACCTCGATGAGCCTCTTCGCCTCTTTCGCTTTCGTGATCGCCGCCGTGTCTGCGGTTGCCGCACTGCGGCTGACCATCGCGCAGTACTCGGGCGCAGCGTTGGCCAACATCGCCGCTTTGCGATCGGCGGACACCGCGCGCGAGTTTCGCTTTGAGGCAGTCGCGGTTATTGCCCGCTCAGCGATCGGCGGAGAAGTGGTGCGGATTGCGGCGCGCAACCCCGCGCCGCGCCGGATCAGATCGTCGGCAGGGCTGCGCGCTGCCGCTTAACCCCGGCGTAACGCATCACCGCAATCGGAATGACCCCGAGATAGACCGCAGATATCGCAACAAGCGTCCACCACGGTTCGGTCAGCAAGGCAGCAATCGTCAGCCCTACCAGCGCAATGAGTTCAAGCCTGATGCTCCGCCGCGGCCGTGCCGAACCCCAGCTCGGCGTGGCGATGTTGGAAATCAGCAGGAACGCGATCAGCACGATCCAAACCCCCACCAACAACGGATTGCGGAACACCGGCTCCCCGCTCGCAATCCAAAGGTATAGCGGCAGGAAAGCGAGTCCCGCACCGACCGGAGCCGGAACCCCGGTGAGGAACCCCGCCGACTTGTGTGGTTGATCGGCCAGATCGATCCGGGCGTTGAATCGCGCGAGCCGCAGCGCGCAACACACCGCCAGCGCCAGCGCCGCCAGCCAGCCCAGCCGCGGCACTTCGGTGAGCGACCACATGTACAGGATCAGCGCCGGGGCGACCCCGAACGAAACGTTGTCGGCCAGACTGTCAAGCTCGGCCCCGAACCGCGATTGCGCCTTCATCATCCGCGCCACGCGCCCGTCGATCCCGTCGAGCAGCCCCGCCAGGATCACCGCCAGCACTGCCTTTTCCCACTGCCCGTCAGTGGCGAAACGGATCCCGGTCAGTCCCGAACACAAGGCCGCAGACGTTATCGCGTTGGGAGCCAGCGACCGCAGCGTTAGCCCACCAGGCAAACGCCGATAGGATCTCGCTTCCTCGGTTTCATCTTCACCCGCAACTTCCGGATCGGCAGCTTCTGGAAGAGGCTGACCGTCGGGGCCCAGGATCACTGAATCACCCCCTCGAGCATCAGCGCCTGCCCGATCTCGGCGAGCACCGTCTCGCCCGCGACGGTCCTCTGCCCCAGCAGCACGCGTGGTTCGGTGCCTTCGGGCAGATAGACATCGACCCGGCTGCCAAAGCGGATCAACCCGACCCGCTGCCCGGCGGCGACGATGTCGCCCGGCTTGACGAACGGCACAATCCGCCGCGCGATCAGTCCCGCAATCTGGGTGAAGCCGATCAGCATGCGGTCGCTGCGCTCGATCAGGAAATGCTGGCGCTCGTTGTCCTCGCTCGCCTTGTCGAGATCGGCGTTGAGGAACTTGCCAGGGATATAGACCACCCGCCGGATGGTGCCCGCCACCGGCGCGCGGTTGATGTGGACATCGAACACGCTCATGAAAATCGAAACCCGGGTGAGCAGGCCCTCACCCATCCCGGCTCCGCTGCCATCAGGCTGGCGCAATTCCGGCGGCGGCGGCACTTTCTGGATAAGCGTGATCAACCCGTCGGCCGGAGCAACGATCAGGTTCGAACTTTGCGGCACGCTGCGCTGCGGATCGCGAAAGAACGCGAGCACGCCGACGGTCAGCACGGCCAGCGGCCAGGCGATCGTCTCCCACGCCAGGAACGCCGTCACCGCGCTGCCAAACGCGGTGATCAGCGCAAACTTGCGCCCTTCGGGATGGATCGCGGGCCACGACCAGCCAGCGTGGCCTTTGCCTTTGTTGTCGACGAGTTCTCCGGGCATCGCGGCGTCCTAAGCGTTCGGCGCAGGCTGAACAACCCGGCAACGGTTGAAGCTGGCAAAAGTGCCCCCTGCCCCAATGGTCTCCGGGTGACGAGCCACCCGAAGCCCTTTAGGGCAAAGGGTGGTGGACAGGGCTGGATTCGAACCAGCGTACGCTCTCGCGGGCAGATTTACAGTCTGCTGCCATTAACCACTCGGCCACCTGTCCACACCGGCCAGCCGGGTGTTGTGCCCTTCGTAGCAGGCCCCAAAAGGGCCTCCCAGCCGAGAGGCCGCGTCCATGGCGAAGCGGGTGTCCGCTGTCAAGCAAGGCCGCGGCTTGCGCGTTGTGGACCCGGCTGGCACAGGCCCCGGCATGACTGAGCACGACAACGAGAAGAAGGGCCGGGGCTTGCGCGGGCGTGCCGGGCGGATGCGCGGCGGTCGCGGCAGTGGCCGCACCGGCGCGGGCCAGGTGCGGTTCTGGGGCCGCCACGCGGTCGAGGCCGCGCTGCTCAACCCCGAACGCGTCCATCGCAAGCTGTGGGCGACGCGCGAAGGGGTCGCCTCGCTGGATGGTGAACTGCCTGCCGATTTCACCGTCGAATATGCCTCGGTCGTCGATCTTGCCCGGCTGGTGGCACGCGATGCGCCGCACCAGGGGCTGGTGCTCGATTGCGCCCCGCTGGAGGAACTGTCGCTCGACGACTTGCCGCCGGCCGATCCGGCGCGGCCGATCGTGGTGCTCGATCAGGTCACCGATCCGCACAACCTTGGCGCAATCCTGCGCTCTGCCGCAGCATTCAACGCCGCCGCGATCATCACCCAGGATCGCCACGCGCCGCCCGAATCGGGCACCGTCGCCAAGGCCGCGTCGGGTGCGCTGGAGATTGTGCCGTGGGTCCGCGTGGTCAACCTGTCGCGCGCGCTGGAGGATCTGGCCGAGGCCGGATACTGGCGGATCGGGCTCGATGGCGCGGCGCCCGCGCTGTTCGGAGCGGTGCTGCAGTCGGGTCCGATCGCGCTGGTGCTGGGGGCCGAGGGCGAAGGCCTGCGCCAGAACGTGGCAGGCCATTGCGACGTGCTGGCGCGATTGCCCATTGCCGCGGCGATGGAAAGCCTCAATGTCTCCAACGCGGCCGCCGTGGCACTCTATGCAATGGCGGTGCGCTGAATTTCCGGGTCGCTAAACCGGGAGCCTGCCGATGTTGCCTTTGACCAACCGCGCTAGGAGTGTCGCCGCCGCCGTGCTGTGCCTGCTCGCAGCCGGGTGCTTGCTGCTTCCGGGCAAGTTCACGTCCGAACTCACGGTCAGGCGCGACGGCACTTTTGCGTTCGCTTACCAGGGCGATATCCATGTCCTGGCGCTGAGCAAAATGGCGCAGAACGAGCTGGGCGAGGACGCCAAATTCAAGCCGCAGGCGTGCACCGACGACGCCACCGGCGACGATCGCAAGTGCAGCGACGAAGAGCTTGCGGGCCAGCGATCGGATTGGGACAGCACGCAAGAGGCGGGCAAGGCCAAGAAAAAACAGGACGCCGAAATGGCCCGCCAGATGCTCGGCGGGATCGACCCGTCCGATCCGCGCGCCGCCGAGGAACTGGCCGAGCGGATGCGCAAGCAGGCGGGCTGGAAATCGGTGCAATACGCGGGCGACGGCAAGTACGTGGTCGATTTCGCCATCGCTGGTCGGCTCGATCACGATTTCAGCTTTCCCTCGCTCGAGCGCATGCCGGTGATCACGCCATTTGTGGCGATCTATCGCCGCAGCGACGGCTCGGTCCGGATCGATGCCCCGGCTTTCGCGGCCAACGCCAGCGGCGGCCCGATGGGCGCGATGATGCAGGGCATGGGCGCGAGCACCAACTCGAACGGGGCGGCAGCACCGCAGGGCATGCCCGACCTCGACGGCAGCTTCGCAATCGTCACCGACGGCGAAATCCTTGCCAACAACACCGACGACGGCTCGCTGCCCGGGGCCACGGGGATGCGGCGACTGGCCTGGAAAGTCACCCCCCGGACCACCACCGCACCCACTGCGCTGATCAAGCTAGGGCGGTAATCCTCCCCGCTGCGGGGAGGAACGAAAAACGCCGCGCTCAGCCTGATGGCGAGCGCGGCGCTTTTGTGTTGGCAGCCCGAAAGCCGCCGAACCCGAACGGTCTTAGTTGACCGCGTCCTTGAGGCCCTTGCCGGCCTTGAACTTGGGCTGGCTCGATGCCTTGATCTTCATCGGCTCGCCGGTGCGCGGGTTGCGGCCGGTCGAGGCCTTGCGCTTGGCGACCGAGAAGGTGCCGAAGCCGACCAGACGAACTTCGTCGCCGCTCTTGAGAGCGCCCGAAATCGCTTCGAACACGGCTTCCACCGACTTCGTTGCGTCACCCTTGGTCAGTCCGCTCGATTCGGCGACCGCACTGATCAGATCGTTCTTGTTCATTCGAAACCCCCTGGAGGTTGGTTGAGAAAAACTCGGCAGAATTGCCGCGGCAGGATGGCGCGGAATTGAGCCGATGCCGCGACCGCTGTCAAAGCCTATCGAGATAAAAACTGGCGGATTATCCCCGATTCTGTGTCAATTGCGACAAATTGACGGCTAATCTCGAGGGCGCGGCGGCAAGTCGACCGCACGCATGCCGCCAAGCCCCCGATTCGCTGCGATGCAGCATTGCTCCAGCAATCAGTGCGCGGTCGCCGTTGCGCCGGGATGGACCGGCACCGGCTGGCTGGCGATATCGTCCTGCTCGGTCCAGTCGATCGCCACCAGCGGTGCGGTCAGCGCGCGCGCCAGCACCTCATCGACGTGGCTGACGGGAATGATTTCCAGCCCATCGGTAATGTTCGCCGGGATCTCGGCCAGGTCTTTGCGGTTCTCTTCGGGGATCAGCACCGTCGTGACGCCTCCGCGCAGCGCGGCGAGCAACTTTTCCTTCAACCCCCCGATCGGCAACACGCGCCCGCGCAGGGTGACCTCGCCGGTCATCGCCACATCCGACCGCACCGCGATCCCGGTCAGCGTCGAGACGATCGAGGTGACCATGCCGATCCCCGCGCTCGGTCCATCTTTGGGCACCGCGCCTTCGGGCAGGTGGATGTGGATGTCCTTGCGCGCGATCAGCGAGGGCTTGATGCCATAGGCCGGGGCCCGCGCCTTGACGAAACTGAAGGCGGCCTGGATACTCTCGTTCATCACTTCGCCCAGCTTGCCGGTGGTCCGCGCGGTGCCCTTGCCCGGAACCATCACCGCCTCGATCGTCAGCAGTTCGCCGCCGACTTCGGTCCACGCCAGGCCCGTCACCGCGCCAACTTCGGGCTCGTCCTCGGACATTCCGTGGCGGAACTTGCGCACCCCGGCATAGTCGCCAAGGTTTTCCGGGGTGATCGTGACCGAAGTCTCCTTGCCCTCAAGGATCTTGCGCAGGCTCTTGCGCATCAGCCGCGCCATCTCGCGCTCGAGTGTGCGGACCCCGGCTTCGCGGGTATAATAGCGGATCAGATCGCGCAGGGCTTCGAGGGTCAGGGTAAACTCGCCGTCCTTGAGCCCATGCGCCTCGATCTGCTTGTCGAGCAGATGACGCGTCGCGATCTCGACCTTCTCGTCCTCGGTATAACCTTCGAGGCGGATGATCTCCATCCGGTCGAGCAGCGCCTGGGGCAGGTTGAGGCTGTTCGCGGTGGTCACAAACATCACGTCGCTGAGGTCGAAATCGAGTTCGAGGTAATGATCCTGGAACTTCGAGTTCTGTTCGGGATCGAGCACCTCAAGCAGCGCTGAAGCCGGATCGCCGCGGAAATCCTGGCCGAGCTTGTCGATCTCGTCGAGCAGGAACAGCGGGTTGCTGGTCCCCGCTTTGCGCAAGTTGGTGAGCACCTTGCCCGGCAGCGAGCCGATGTAGGTGCGGCGGTGGCCACGGATCTCGGCTTCATCGCGTACGCCGCCGAGCGACTGACGGATGAATTCGCGCCCCGTCGCCCTGGCGATCGACTTGCCCAGGCTGGTCTTGCCCACCCCGGGAGGGCCGACCAGGCACAGGATCGGGCCTTTCAGCTTGTTGGTCCGCGCCTGCACCGCGAGGTACTCGACGATCCGGTCCTTGACCTTCTCCAGCGCATAGTGATCGGCATCGAGCACCGCCTGAGCACCGGCAATGTCCTTCTTGATCTTGCTCTTCTTGCCCCAAGGCAGCCCCAGCAGCACATCGAGATAATTGCGGATGACGGTCGCCTCGGCGCTCATCGGCTGCATGCCCTTGAGCTTCTTGAGCTCGGTGGTAGCCTTGGTCCGCGCTTCCTTGGACAGCTTGAGCTTGTCGATCTTGGCCTGCAGTTCGGCGATCTCGTTGGCTTCCTCGCCCTCGCCGCCCAGCTCGTTCTGGATCGCCTTCATCTGTTCGTTGAGGTAATATTCGCGCTGGGTCTTTTCCATCTGGCGCTTGACCCGCCCGCGAATCTTGCGCTCGACCTGGAGCACGCCAAGCTCGCCTTCCATGAACGCGAGCACCATTTCGAGCCGCTTGAGCGGATCGGCCTCGGTCAGCAGCGCCTGCTTGTCCACCACCTTGGCCGCGATCTGCGCGGCAACGCCATCGGCCAGCAGCGCGGCATCGACGATCTCGGCAAAATTGGCGCCGGCATCGTCGGACAGCTTCTTGTTGAGCTTGGCGTATTCGCCGAACTGCTCGACCACGGTGCGCATCATCGCCGAAACTTCGGTGCCCGAAACCGTCACCGGCTCGTGCAGATCGACCTCGGCCACCAGCATTTCGCCCGCGCTGCCAGATTCGCTGCGCAAGCCTGTCAGCGAGCCGCGCTGCTTGCCTTCAACCAGCACCCGCACCGTGCCATCGGGCAGCTTGAGCAATTGCAAAACGCTGGCGATCACGCCGATATCGTACAGATCGTCGCGATCGGGATCGTCGCAGGCCGGATCGAGCTGGGCGAGCAGGAAAATATCCTTGTCCGCCGCCATCGCCGCCTCAAGCGCGGCAACCGATTTCTCGCGCCCGACGAACAGCGGCACGACCATGCCGGGAAACACGACGATGTCGCGCAAGGGGAGCAGGGGAACGAGGGTGGTGGTCATATCGATCCGTTCATAGCGCGCGGGAGGCGCGCAGCCGCA
>JANMPV010000456.1:0-2211 GCA_031370045.1 Novosphingobium sp.
CGTCCAGCTCGATGCGCTGGGACTCCAGCTCGAAGGGGTCGCCGAACAGCCCGCCACGGTCGAGGTACGCAAGCTGGTGGGGGAGCATCTGCCCGAAATGATCACGACCTACCGCCGGATCCCCGCCCACTTGCGCAACGAACTGCGCGCCGACGGGCGCACGCCCAGCGAGCAGCTCAGCGATGGGCTCGGCAAGATCAGCGGCGAGATCGATCAGATTACCCGGCAGTTGGCGGCGGGCGATCTCGATAGTCTGGCGGTGCGCGGGCGGTTCCTCGACTACAAGTACGGCGACGCCCTCGACGATCCAGGCAAGCCCGGCTGATGCGCGTTGCGATCCCCCACACGCTGGGCAAGGCTGAGGTCCGCCGTCGCCTGACCAGCCGCACCCCCGATCTTGCCGGGTTCATCCCGGGCGGTTTTGCCAAGGTCGATCACGCGTGGATCGACGAAGACCACATGCAGCTGACCGTGGGCGCGTTGGGCCAGTCGATCGTGTCGCGGCTCGACGTCGAAGATCATCAGGTCGTGGTGAACGTCGATCTGCCCCCGCAGCTCGCGTTCGTCGGCGCGGCGATCGAAGGCGCGATCCGTGACAAGGCGACCAAACTACTGCGCTGATTCGACAATTTCGTCACCTACTGGCTAGTTCGCGGGAACGAACGCGCCCCCAGGACATTCAGTAGCGAAGCGATCCGGCCTCTGCCCGGTCGATGGAGCATCGTACGTGGCGTTCGCCGCAACCGACTTTGACCCAAATCCAATCCTTGCCATCAAAGATAATGCTGTCCTGCGCGATTTGCTGCGCGCCGCTACCGCTGACGACCACACCCTGCTCGACCAGGCGATGGCTGGACTGCGGCTTGCCGAACCCGATGACCTAGTCCAGTTCCTTGGCATTCATCTGGCGGCACGCGCGGGGATCGAGAGCTGGCTTGCGGACAACGCCGCTCCCGGCTGGGTTCCTCCTGCGCAGACCGGGCTACTCGCCGCCGACCTTGTGGCGCTTGGCGGGCTTCCCGCCGCGTTTCCCGCGCCTCGCTTCGTGCCGGGCGAGGAAGCCGACTGGCTCGGTCCGGCTTACGTGATCGCGGGATCGCACCTCGGCAACCGGCTGTTGCTGGCGCAGGCCGGCCCGGCGCTGGCCGAAGATGCCCGGGGCTTCCTGGTCGGTAGTGCGATGCACGATTACTGGCGGCGGCTGCGCACGCTCCTGAGCGGAACGCCTGGCCCCGATGGTGGTGCGGCGGCGGTGCGCGGCGCGCAGGCGACATTCGCCCACTTCACGTGCTGCGTTGACATGTTTCGCCTCGCCAAGTCCGCGGCGGCGTGAACCTTTATCAGCCGAACGCTGTCGATCTCGACACTTGCGCCAGCGAACCGATCCACATCCCCGGCCGGGTCCAGAGCTTCGGCGCGCTGGTCGCCGTCAGCTCGGATTGGCTGATCGCGCACTGCTCGGATAATCTCGGCGAATTTCTTGGTCTGGCGGCACAGCCCCAAGCGGGCGATCCGCTGGCCCAGCACATCGGTGCGCCGCTTATGGCGGCACTGCGTCGCAAGCTGCAGGCAATTGCCGCGAGCGACAGCGTCGAGCGCAGCTTTGGCGACGAGCTGACCCCCGGTGGGCCGCGGTTCGATATCGCGCTCCACGTCTCGGGGCGGACGATCGTGATCGAGTTCGAACGCCACGTCCCAGGCGAATACGATCACAATCTGGCAATGCTGCGCCCGCTGATGGCGCGGCTTGAACGAGCCCGCGATCCTGCGACCTTGTGCGATCTGGCGGCGCGGCAGTTGAAGACGATGCTCGGGTTCGACCGCGTCATGGTCTATCGGTTTCATCCCGACGATACCGGTGAAGTCTTCGCCGAGGCGCGCGAGATGCGGCTCGAAAGCTTCTTCGGGCTGCACTATCCGGCCAGTGACATCCCCCCGCAGGCACGCAAGCTCTACCTCGCCAACACCCTGCGGATCATTTGCGATGTCGCCGATCCGACCGTGCCGATCGTCCCGGTGGTCAGCCCGATGGGGTTGCCACTTGATCTCAGCCAAAGCACGTTGCGCAGCGTCTCACCGATCCACATCGAGTATTTGCGCAACATGGGGGTGACCGCCTCGATGTCGATCTCGACCATCGTGCGCGGCAAGCTGTGGGGGCTGTTTGCGTGCCACCATTATTCGGGACCGCAGGTGGTGCCGTATTCGCTG
>JANMPV010000467.1:0-2631 GCA_031370045.1 Novosphingobium sp.
GCAGCCGCCGGATCGACGGCTCGCTCCGCACTAGATTGAACTCCCTCGCCCAGGCGATGAAAGGCTGAAAATGGAAATCCGCGCCGCTGAAATCTCCAAGGTCATCAAGGACCAGATCGCCAATTTCGGCACCGAGGCTCAGGTCTCGGAGGTCGGTTCGGTGCTCTCGGTGGGTGACGGTATCGCCCGCATCCATGGGCTCGACCAGGTCCAGGCGGGCGAGATGGTCGAATTCTCCAACGGGGTGAAGGGCATGGCGCTCAACCTCGAGGCAGACAACGTCGGCGTCGTGATTTTCGGCTCGGATGCCGAAATCAAGGAAGGCGACGTCGTCAAGCGGACCGGCACCATCGTCGATGTTCCGGTGGGTCGCGGCCTGCTCGGGCGCGTGGTCGATGGTCTGGGCAACCCGATCGACGGCAAGGGTCCGATCGTGGCCGAAAGCCGCCAGCGCGTCGAAGTCAAAGCGCCGGGGATCATCCCGCGCCAGTCGGTCCACGAACCTGTGCAAACCGGGCTCAAAGCGCTCGACGCACTCGTTCCGATCGGTCGCGGCCAGCGCGAGCTGATCATCGGCGACCGTCAGACCGGCAAGACCGCAGTGGCGATCGATACCTTCATCAACCAGAAGGGCATCAACGCGGGCGATGATGAGAGCAAGAAGCTTTACTGCATTTATGTCGCGATCGGCCAGAAGCGCTCGACCGTCGCGCAGATCGTCCGCCAGCTCGAAGAGAACGGGGCGATGGAATACACCATCGTGGTCGCCGCGACCGCTTCCGAGCCCGCCCCGCTGCAATACCTCGCGCCCTATACCGGGGTGACGATGGGCGAATATTTCCGCGACAACGGGATGCACGCGGTCATCGTTTACGACGATCTTTCCAAGCAGGCGGTCGCCTATCGCCAGATGTCGCTGCTGCTGCGCCGCCCGCCGGGCCGCGAAGCCTATCCCGGCGACGTGTTCTATCTCCACTCGCGGCTGCTCGAGCGGGCGGCCAAGATGAACAAGGATAACGGCTCGGGATCGCTAACCGCATTGCCGATCATCGAAACGCAGGCGGGCGACGTCTCGGCGTACATCCCGACCAACGTGATTTCGATCACCGACGGCCAGATATTCCTCGAGACCGCGCTGTTTTATCAAGGCATTCGCCCCGCGATCAACGTCGGGCTGTCGGTCAGCCGGGTGGGTTCGGCGGCGCAAACCAAGGCGATGAAGAAGGTTTCGGGCTCGATCAAGCTCGAGCTGGCGCAGTACCGCGAGATGGCCGCGTTCGCCCAGTTCGGCTCGGACCTCGACGCCTCGACCCAGAAGCTGCTCAACCGCGGCGCGCGGCTGACCGAGCTGCTCAAGCAGGACCAGTTCAGCCCGCTGCCATTCGAAGAGCAGACCGCCTCGATCTTCGCAGGCACGCAGGGCTACCTCGACACCATCCCGACCCGCGACGTCACCCGCTATGAAGCGGCGATGCTCGCCTGGTTGCGCAGCGAGCACGGCGCGATCCTGGGCGACATCCGCGACACCCGCGACCTGACGAACGAGACCCGCGACAAGCTCAAGGACGCGCTCGCCGCGTTCGGCAAGCAGTTCGCCTAAGGAAACGATGTGGCTTCGCTGAAGGAACTCAAAGGGCGGATCACCTCGGTCAAGTCGACCCAGAAGATCACCAAGGCCAAGCAGATGGTCGCCGCCGCGAAGCTGCGCAAGGCACAGGCCGCGGCTGAGGCCGCGCGCCCCTATGCCCAGCGCCTGGCCTCGGTGATGGCCAGCCTCGCCAGCAAAGTCGCTGGCCAGGAAGGCGCGCCCAAGCTGTTTTCGGGCACCGGCAAGGACCAGGTCCACCTGCTCGTCGTCGCCAACTCAGACAAGGGCCTGGCGGGCGCGTTCAATTCCAACATCGTGCGCGCCGCGCTGGCCAAGGCCAAAGAGCTGGATGCGGCGGGCAAGACCGTGCTGTTCTACACTGTCGGCCGCAAGGGCCGCGCGCCGATCGCGCGCGCCTGGCCCAAGGGCGGGCTGGCGGCGTTCGACACCACCACCGTGCGCGAGGCCGGCTATGCCGAGGCCGAGAAGATCGTCGCCGAGCTGGTTGCGCTTTACGAAGCAGGCAAGTTCGATGTCGCGCACTTGTTCTATTCCAAGTTCAAGTCGGCGCTGGTCCAGGAACCGACCGAGCAGCAGATCATCCCTGTCCCTGCCCCGGCGGCGAGCTTAGAGCCCAAAGCGACGGGCACGGCTCCGGCCGCGGTGGAATACGAGCCTGACGAAGAAGAAATCCTCGCCGAGCTGCTTCCGCGCTATCTCAAGACCCAGCTGTTCGGCGCGCTGCTCGAGAACATGGCGAGCGAACAGGGTGCCTCGATGACCGCGATGGACAACGCCACGCGCAACGCGGGCGAGCTGATCCAGAAGCTGACCATCCAGTACAACCGCAGCCGCCAGGCCGCGATCACGACTGAGCTTATTGAAATTATCGCTGGCGCCGAAGCGCTTTAAGCATCGAAGGCAAGGAAACATCATGGCTACCGCACCCGTGCTCGACAGCACCGTTCTCAACTACAACCACGGCACCGGCCGGATCAGCCAGGTTATCGGCGCGGTCGTCGATGTGCAGTTCGATGGCGAAC
>JANMPV010000484.1:0-7217 GCA_031370045.1 Novosphingobium sp.
GGTCCAGCACTCGCCGATGTTGGGACAGGCGGCCTCCTCGCACACCGTGTTGAGCCCCAGATCGCGCATCAGCTGACGGGTCTCGCCATAGCCCTTGCTGGTCGGGGCCTTGACCCGGATCCAGTCGGGCTTGCGCTGGCGTTCCGGTCGGGGTGCGCCGAGCGTCGAGGGAGCGAGATCGTTCATCCTGCCCATCTAGTCACCACCGGGCGCGCTTGCCAGTGGCAATCTCGCTCGACTAGAGGCGTCGCCATGACGATGTCCCATTCCACAGAGTTCGAACGCCTGGTCGCCGGATACCGGCGCTTTCGCGACACCGGCTGGACCCCCAAGCGCGACCGCTGGGCGCAACTGCGCGAGGGCCAGCAGCCCGAAACGATGATCATCGCGTGTTCGGACAGCCGCGTGGACCCTGCGCAGATCTTCGACGTCGATCCGGGCGAGATGTTCGTCGTCCGCAACGTCGCCGCGCTGGTCCCGCCGTTTGAGCCGGTCGCCGGGCATCACGGCGTCTCCGCAGCACTGGAGTTCGCGGTCCAGGTGCTGGAGGTCAAGGAATTGATCGTGCTGGGCCACGGCATGTGCGGCGGCTGCCGCGTGGCGCTGACCCAGGAGCTCCACGGCGCCGAGCCCGGCGAAGGCGGCTTCATCGTCGACTGGATCGCGATGCTCGACGAGGCGCGGGGGCCGATCGCCGCCAGCCTGGGCACCACCGGACGCGCGGCGGAACGCGCGATGGAGGAAGCCGGGGTCAAAGTCAGCCTCGCCAACTTGCGCACCTTCCCCTGCATCCGCCGCAAGGAACGCGAAGGCGCGCTCAAGCTGCGCGGCGCGTTCTTCGCGATATCGGATGGGGTGCTGCATTTGCTCGATGAGGGGAGCGGAGTGTTCGCGCCGGTGGGGTGAGGTCGGACAAACAGATTGAAACCCAAACATTCCCCCCTCCCCGCTCGTCCTGAGCTTGTCGAAGGACCGCCTTTTTCTTCGTGCAATTGCGCGCGAAAGCCAAAAGTGAAGGACGATCCTTCGACAAGCTCAGGATGAGCGGTTTTGGATGGGGAGTTTCGGGCCCACCCGCTTGAGATGCCAAAGGCGACACAAGCGACATGTCCGACATCCGGTGTCGCCCAACGAGACCCGCTCATTTCTGCGCCTCGCCGAGCCGAAAGCGACACTTCGGGCGTTCCACCAAAAATGAAATCTTCTGCGCCCACCGCGACAAAAAACCGGACGTTGCAGGAGCATGTTGAGAGGACGGCCAAGCGCCCCATTCCTGCTTTTCGCATCGATTATTTCTGCGCACGAAAGCGGCCACTTGCGCGGCTAGAGCGGACAGCGAGAAATATGAATCACAACAAGCACCCGCTCATCCCGAGCGAAATCGAGGGATCCCTGTTCGAGCGAAGCCGAGAACCTGCAACGTGGGAAGCCTCGACTTCGCTCGGGATGAGCGGGGTTGGTTGAGATTTAAGCCTGGCCGCTCTGGGTGGCGGGCTTTTGAAGCGCGGGCGGGCCTATGTCGCGGTCTTGAACCCGCACTGCGCCTGCTCCATCGCAAGCTCTTTGGTGATGCGGCTAGCGTTCTGTGCGTAGGCGTCCGTTACGGAGCCGTGAGCCACAGCCTTGCCGCGCAGCGGACTCACGCCTTCGCAGATGTGGAAGACATGCGGCGTGGCTGACGTCTTGGCTCCGCCCGCTGGAGCGATCCAATACACGACGTCCTGACCGGCCGGGTTTTGGTCGCTCTTGGTCGCGTCAGCTACCGTCTGGGAGTCTTTGGCGATGTCCTGCGCCTGCGTGGCCACCTCGGGTGAGCAAGCCGTGGTGGGTTGCTTCGCCTTGATCTGGGACGCGCACGTGTTCATGTCTTGGGTGTACTGCTCGACCGACGGTGGATTGAAGTCCACCCCGATCAGCGTGGCAACAACCGCCAGGACGGCCCCGACGCCGCCGGCAATCTTCTTGTTCTTCGGATCCATGTCCTTGTCCATGAAGATCAGGACAACCAGCGGGAGGAAGGCGACCAGCGTGATGATCGCACCGAGCTGGTTCTGGACGAAGAATTTGAATTTCTCAGACGCGCGGGCCGGATCGTGCTTGTTGGCTGCCTTCCACATCAGGCTGCCGGCAATCGCGAACCCTGCGATCCCAACCAGGAGGCCGATCAGCAGCGCAAGGTTGCCGTGGTCGAAGGTGTGCTTTTTGAGCAAGACAATCCCGGCAATCTCGGTGCCGATGGCCACAACCCACGCCAGCGCGGCGAAAATGCGCAGGCGCTTGGCGGCAGAACCCTGGTCTTGCGTTGCACGCCATTCCTTGGTGACGTCTACTTGTGCGGTCGGCTCGTTGTCAGGCATGTTCAAAGCTCCCCAAAGCGACACGTCGGCACGTCGAACTTCAAATGTCGAACGCAAAGGCTAAACCGCCTCGCACAGCAAAGGAAGCATTACTATTGCCCGTGAGAAACCCGATCACCCCGCGCTTGCCGCGGGGCCCCGTTTTTTGTGAGCGATGGTGTTGCACCCGAGTCAGCGGGGCCCCGTGTCAAGCACGGGGCGAGGTTGGGGTGGAAAGCAGACCTTCGACGCTCATCGCCTTCGTGACATCGAACTACATGTGGCCAGGCTGAATCCAACATCAACGTTGGGGGGTGGATCATGCATCGACGGACGTTCATCGCGGGCGCCGCGATATTGCCAGCGAGCGCCCCGCTCACACCCACCGCGGCAGTCGCGCGATCTTCCGCGCTTAGGGACAAGGTTCTCGGTGCTTGGCGGATTCTCGACGCCGAAACGGTGAATGTGAAAACTGGGGCGACTGCCCCTTGGTTGGGCAGGCCGCGCCCGTATTCCGGCATGATCATCTACCTGCCAAACGGACTCATGGCGGTGCAGATTGGTGCGGCACGCGCGCCCAGCAGAGCCGATGCCGACCTCAAGAACTTGTCGAACGAAGAGAAAACCGACCTATTGGACACCTACCATGCCTATCATGGACGCTTTGAAATCGACGAGGTCGTATCAAAGGTCCGTCATTTTGTGGAACATGCGCTCTTTGAATCAGAGGCCGGCGTCACCCTTGTCAGGACGATTAGCCTGGCCGGCAATGTACTTACGCTGTCGACCGACAATCTGCTGGCTGGGCCTGACGGACCGACGTTCAACCGCCTGAAATGGACGCGGATTTGACGTTACAGCTTGGACGGATGGCGCGCCGCTGATGTCTCCAATGAGTCGAAAAGCAGCAATTTAGGCCAGTGTCCGCAATGGGTGAATACCGGACGGGCACTTTCACTCGCCCAACCAAACGAAACGGGCGGCAGTTGCCCGCCGCCCATCTGTTATTTCACCGAAAACCGAGCCTCACACGGCCGGGCTTTTGCTGTTTACGAACGCCAGCCACAGCCGCGCGAGCGGCAACCGCGCGCCGCCGATCAATTTGAAGCTGGCGCGGGCTTCGGCGTATTTGCCTTGGTCGACCTGGGCGATGCCGAGGCGGGTGAGGACGCGGTCCTTGTCGACGCCGGACTTGGTCAGCGCCATCCGGTAAAGCTCCTCGGCCTTCGCCGCATCGCCGTAATTGAGATAGGCGTCGCCGGTCGACAGCGCATCGGCCCCGCTGCTCGAGGATGCCGCTCTGGCAGCGGCGGATGGGAGCGAGGCCTTGTCGGTGGCCATGCGAGCGACAGCGAGCGTGCGCGAATCCGTCACGAATGCTCCGCTGATCGCGCCCATAGCGGTGCCTTTGTCGATCACCCGGATCACCTCGCCCGGCAGGCGCCGCGGATCGGCAGCCTCGATGTATTCGCGATATTCATTGCCGAGCAGCTTGGGATCGTTGTCGAACGCGCCCGAGCGCAACATCAGGCGAAACAGGTCGATGGTCTCGTTCGGGCCATAGTTGCCGAACCGCCGGACCAGCTGCGCCGAGCCGAGCCAGTTGAAGTTGCTGGGATAAAGCTCGACCTGGGTTAGCGCCCAATCCATCGATTCATTGGCTAGCTTGGCGTTGTAAGCGACCACGTTGGCGCGCTTGAGCCAGGCTTGCGGCACCGGCTGACCGGCGGCACGCTTGGCTGCGACCGCCTGCTTGAGCAGCGCCAGACCCTGCGCGGGCTGGCCTGCACGGGCATAAGCATCGACCATCAATTCGCCCGCATCGTCGCCCGAGTAATTGGCGGCGACCGCTGCGGCGAGCGCGGTGGAGGCGGTTGCGTAATCCTTGTTCGAATAGGCGAAGTTACCCAGGTAGAACTGGAAATCGGGGATTTTCGCGGGATCGAGCCTGCCGCTGTCGAGGATCATCCGGGCGGCGCGCTGGCGCATCGCGACATCGTTGATATAGCCGCCCAGGTTGATTGCAATCTGCCCCGCGGCGAGCTTTTCGTCGGGGCTGACCGCAGCGGCCTCGGCGGCCTGCATCATTGCCGCAGCACCCGCGCTGGCGGCTGCAAGTTCGGCCGGACCGGCGGGATCCTTGGCATCGACCTTGGCCTTGGCCGCCTTGATCGCATCGACCTTGAGCTGAAGCGGGGCGGCGACGGCGACGAATTCCTTGGAATAGGTGACCTTGCCAGGCTTGCCCGGCTTGGCCGCCTTGGTCTTGTCTGCCGCGACCGCCGGGGTCGCGGCCACGCCCAGTGCGCCCAGTGCAAAGCTGGCGGCCAGCGCGGTCGAAACCAGTCTGCTGCGCCCGGTGTGGCTTGCGCCGATGTTCGAAAAGCCCATTCGATCTCTCCTTGTCGTACCGGCCGTGCCGGTGCGTTAAACCCAGTTTCTGCCGCGCGCTAGTGAGCCGAAACACCAGCTTTGGCAACCGGGGCGGCGCTAGGGACGGGGCGCTTAACCGCTATTGAATGTCCGATCGGCCGCCCGTTCATGATCGATCCAGCGACATGTGGAAAACTGCCGCGCCGCCGGGTCGTTCCACAGCGGCTTGCTGGCCTTTTGCTGCGGGTTCCCGTAGGCCCGAGGCTGCCCCTGAAAATACAGCGAGACGATACGCCACGTGAGCGACGACAGCGACATTCCCGGTACCCCGCCCCCCGCGTCCGATCCCGAAATCCAGCGGATCGACATCGTCGAGGAGATGAAGACCAGCTACCTCGATTACGCGATGAGCGTGATCGTGAGCCGCGCGCTGCCCGACGTCCGCGATGGCCTGAAACCCGTCCACCGCCGCATTCTGTTCGCCAGCCAGGAGGGCGGGTTCGTTGCCGGACGGCCCTATCGCAAATGCGCCAAGATCGTCGGCGACACGATGGGCAACTATCACCCCCACGGCGACAGTTCGATCTACTTCGCGCTGGTGCGGATGGCGCAGGACTGGTCGATGCGGGTGCCGCTGGTCGATGGTCAGGGCAACTTCGGATCGATGGATCCCGACGATCCCGCCTCGATGCGCTACACCGAGGCGCGGCTGGCCAAGGTCGCGAACAGCCTGCTCGACGACCTCGACTAGGACACCGTCGATTTCACCGATAACTACGACGGATCGCGCCGCGAGCCGACTGTGCTGCCCGCGCGCTTCCCCAACCTGCTGGTCAACGGCGCGGGCGGAATCGCGGTGGGGATGGCAACCAACATCCCGCCGCACAATCTGGGCGAAGTGATCGACGCCTGCCTGGCGTCGATCGATAACCCCATGATCTCGCTCGACGAGCTGATGGAAATCATCCCCGGCCCCGACTTTCCGACCGCGCCGCTGATCCTGGGTTCGGCCGGCGCGCGCAGCGCCTATGCCACCGGGCGCGGCTCGGTGATCCAGCGTGCGCGCCATATCATCGAAGAAGGCCGGGGCGACCGGCGCTCGATCGTGCTGACCAGCATTCCGTTCCAGGTCGGCAAGAACGGGCTGGTCGAAAAGCTCGCCGAGGCCGCCAAAGACAAGCGGATCGAGGGCGTTTCCGACATCCGTGACGAATCCAGCCGCAAAGGCGTGCGCGTGGTCATCGACCTGAAGCGTGACGCCACCCCCGAAGTGGTGCTCAACCAGGTGTGGCGGCACAGCCCCGCGCAATCGAGCTTCCCCGCCAACATGCTGGCGATCCGCGGCGGGCGCCCCGAACTGCTCAGCCTCAAGGACATTCTCGAGGCGTTCATCCGCTTTCGCGAAGAGGTCATTACCCGGCGCACCAAATTCGAACTCAACAAGGCGCGCGATCGGGCGCATCTGTTGCTGGGGCTGGTGATCGCGGTGACCAACCTCGACGAGGTGGTAAGGATCATCCGCGGCGCACCCAACCCGGCGGCGGCGCGCGCGCAGCTGATGGCGCGCGAATGGCCGGTGGGCGAGATCGCGCCGTATATCCGCCTGGTCGAGGCGATCGACGATTCCACCGAAGTCGATGGCGCAGTCTATCGTCTGTCCGAACTCCAGGTCCGCGCGATCCTCGAACTGCGCCTCCACCGCCTGACTGCGCTGGGTCGCGATGAGATCGGCGGCGAGCTGGAAGGATTGTCGCAAGCGATCACAGGCTACCTCGAAATCCTCGCCGACCGGGTCAAGCTTTATGCCGTTATGCGCGACGAGCTGGCTGCGGTGCGCGCCGCGTTCGCCACGCCGAGGGTCAGCGAGATTGCCCCCGCGTGGGACGGGCTCGACGACGAGGACCTGATCGAACAGGAAGACATGGTCGTCACCGTCACGCTCGACGGTTATATCAAGCGCACCCCGCTCTCCACTTTCCGTGCGCAAAACCGCGGCGGCAAGGGCCGTGCGGGAATGGCGACCAAGGCCGAGGATGCGGTGGCGACGATGTTCGTCACCAGCACGCACAACCCGGTGCTGTTCTTCTCGACCGCGGGGAAAGTCTACCGTTTGAAGGTCTGGCGGCTGCCCGAAGGCGGTCCGGCGACGCGCGGTCGGCCGATCGTCAACCTTCTACCCGCGCTCGATCAGGGCGAGGTCATTGCGACGGTGCTTCCGCTGCCGGCCGACGAGGCCGAGTGGGGCGATCTCAACGTGGTGTTCGCCACCGCCAAGGGCGGGGTTCGGCGCAACGCAATGGATTCGTTCGCCAACATCCCGACCAACGGCAAGTACGCGATGCGGTTCGATGAAGGCTCGGACGATCGCCTGATCGGCGTGGCGCTGACCCAACCGGGCGACGATGTCCTGCTCGCCACCAAGTGCGGCAAGGCCATCCGCTTCCAGGCCGACGATGTCCGCGAATTCGTCAGCCGCACCTCGACCGGGGTGCGCGGGATGACGCTGAA
>JANMPV010000486.1:0-6165 GCA_031370045.1 Novosphingobium sp.
CAGCCGCACACCCCGATATTTGCGATGAAGGCGTGTGATTTGTGAGGCGGGCGTTGCGCGGGTCCTTCGACAGGCTCTGGATGAGCGGGTGTTGTGCTGACTCCAACTAAAATACCCGCTCAGGCTGAGCCTGTCGAAGCCCGCGCGCAACCGCTCGACCGCCCCGCGCTCGTCGCCCACGCCCAGGCCTCGATCGCGCGCGGATCCAAGTCCTTCGCCGCTGCATCGCGCCTGTTCGATCGCACCACGCGCGAGCGGGTATGGCTGCTCTATGCGTGGTGCCGCGCCTGTGACGATCTGGCCGACGCGCAGGACTTCGGGGGGCGGTTGGGCGAGCAGGAGGATGCCGATGCACGCCTCGCCACACTCAGAGACCGCACCGCGCTCGCCTTTGCTGAAAAGCCCAGCGGCGATCCGGCATTCGACGGGTTCGGGGTGGTGGCGCGCGAATGCGGGCTGACCCGCGCCATGGCGGGCGACGTGATCGCCGGGTTCGCGCTCGACGCCGCCGACTGGCGCCCGCGTTCGGAGCGCGACCTGATGCAATACAGCTACCACGTCGCCGGAGCGGTCGGCGTGATGATGGCGGTGGTGATGGGGGTCTCCCCTGCCGACGACGACACGCTCGACCGCGCCTGCGACCTCGGGCTGGCGTTCCAGCTCGCCAATATTGCTCGCGACATCGAGGAGGATGACGCCGCCGACCGCTGCTACCTGCCGCTCGAATGGCTGGTCGAGGCCGACATTCCACCCGGCGAGCAGATGAAGCCACATTATCGCAAGCAGCTCACCGCGATCGTCGCGCGGCTGGTGGGGATCGCCCATGCCCACGAATGCTCGGCGCGGGTTGGCGCGGGCAGGCTCAAGCCGCGTCAACGCTGGGCAGTGCTGGCGGCGGCGGGAATCTATGGCGAGATCGCCACCCAGGTCGAGCGCCGCGGCGCGCACGCGTGGGATCACCGGACCGTGGTCAGCGATCTGCAAAAGGCAGGCTGGATCGCGCGTGCGGCGTGGAGCGCGCTGCGTCCATCATCGAGGCGCTTTGCACAAGGCGCAGAATTGCGGCTATGGACCCGGCGGGAACTTGCCGGATCGCCGTAACCCGCTAACACGCACGAAATGGACACGGTTTCTACCAATCGCAGCCACGGCGGCACGCAAGGGGTTTACTCGCACGCCAGCGGCGAGACCGGCACGCAAATGACATTTTCGGTGTTCGTGCCGGATCATGAGCCGGGCGCGAAGTTGCCTGTGCTGTGGTATCTGTCGGGGCTCACCTGCACCCACGCCAATGTCACCGACAAGGGCGAGTACCGCGCCGCCTGCGCCGAGCATGGGATCATCTTCGTCGCCCCCGATACCAGCCCGCGCGGAGATGCCGTACCCGATGACGAGGCTTACGATTTCGGCAAGGGCGCCGGGTTCTATGTCGATGCGACGCAGGCACCGTGGGCGACTAACTTCCGCATGCGCAGCTATATCGAGCGCGAATTACCCGCGCTGATCGCCGCCGAATTTCCAGTCGACATGGGCCGACAAGGGATCACCGGACATTCGATGGGCGGCCACGGCGCGCTGACCATCGGCTTGCGCAATCCGGGGCAGTTCCGCTCGGTCAGCGCGTTCGCGCCGATCGTCAGCCCGCTCAATTGCCCATGGGGCGAAAAGGCTCTCGGCGGCTATCTGGGGGCGGACCGCGCGGCGTGGCGGCAATGCGACGCCTGCGCGCTCATAGACGACGGCGCACGGCTGCCCGATTTGCTGATCGATCAGGGCACCGCTGACAACTTTCTCGACGAACAGTTGAAGCCGCACCTGCTGAAGGAGGCCTGCGACCGCGCCGGGATCGCCGCGACGATCCGGATGCAGCCAGGCTACGACCATTCGTATTATTTCATCTCTACCTTCATGGCCGATCACATCGCGTGGCATGCGGACCGTCTGTGACTAGGGAACAACGCCTCGCTGAAATCTGCGCCGATCACGCCGCGCTCGAAGGACCGCTGCTGCCGATCCTCCATGCGGTGCAGGCTGCGTTCGGGTGCGTCGATGGCGAAGCCGAGCGCGCGATTGCCAAGGCGCTCAACCTCAGCCGCGCCGAAGTCCACGGCGTGGTCAGTTTCTACCACGACTTTGCCGCTGAAGCCGATCCGCGCCCGATGGTGCAGCTATGCCGCGCCGAGGCCTGCCAGGCGCGCGGGGTCGAGGCCTTGGTCGCCGCCGCCGAAGCCGCAGCGGGTGAGCGGGTCAAACTGGGCACGGTATATTGCCTCGGCCTGTGCAGCGTCGGCCCCAACGCGCGGGTTGGCGATTTGCTTTACGCGCGGCTGGATGAGGCGGCGCTGGTCGCGCTGGTGCGGTCGGCATGAGTGTTGTGCGGATCAGCGACGACGCGCTGGCACTGGCATGCGGGGCCGATGCGGTCGCAGCGGAATTTGAACTGCTGGGCTGCACGGTCGAGCGGGTTTCGAGCTGGGGGATGCACTGGCTGGAGCCGTTGGTGGAGATCGACGGGGTCGGTTGGGGGCCGGTGACGGTTGGCGATGTTGCTAAAATCCTCCCCGAGCTTGTCTCGGGGAGGGGGACCGCTAGCGCAGAGAGTGGTGGAGGGGCCAGCGCCGAACACCCCTCCACCATGCCTTCGGCACGGTCCCCCTCCCCGAGCAAGCTCGGGGAGGATCTGTGCATCGGCCCGATCGCCGAACACCCCTTCATCGCCAGCCAGCAACGGCTGACTTTCGCCCGCGCCGGACGCACCCGCCCGCTAAGCCTTGAGGATTATGCCAAAACCGGCGGCTGGGCCGGGCTCGACCGCGCGCGCACCTTGTCCCCCGAACAGGTCGTCGCCGAAGTCACCGCCAGTGGCCTGCGCGGGCGTGGAGGCGCTGGTTTCCCTGCTGGGATCAAGTGGGAGACCGTCCGCACCGCATCTGTTGGCCCCACCCACCCCCGCAAGTACATCGTGTGCAACGCCGACGAGGGTGACAGTGGCACGTTCGCCGACCGGATGCTGATGGAAGGCGATCCGTTCGCGCTGATCGAGGGCATGGCCATCGCCGCACACGCGGTCGGCGCGGACATGGGATACATCTACATTCGCAGCGAATATCCGCACGCAATCGCAAAGCTTAAGTCGGCTTTAACTATCGCAAATGCCCGGATCGCGCCGTTTCGCTGCGAGGTTCGGGTGGGCGCGGGGGCTTACGTCTGCGGCGAGGAAACCTCGCTGCTCGACAGCCTGGAAGGCAAGCGCGGCGAGGTTCGCGCCAAGCCTCCGCTGCCCGCCATCGCCGGTCTGTTCGGCTGCCCGACGGCTGTCAACAACGTGCTGACGCTCGCTGCGGTGCCGCACATTCTCGCTGAAGGCGGCGCGGCCACTTACGAAGCGTTGGGCTTTGCGCGGAGCAAGGGCACAATGCCGATCCAGATCGCGGGCAACGTCAAATACGGCGGACTTTACGAGACCGCGTTCGGGGTAACTCTGCGCGAGTTGGTCCACGACATCGGTGGCGGCACCGCATCGGGTCGCCCGGTCAAGGCGGTCCAAGTCGGCGGGCCATTGGGCGCCTATCTCCACCCCGACCAGTTCGACATTGCCTTCGACTATGAAGCCTACGCCGCCGCCGACGCGCTGATTGGCCACGGCGGCATCGTGGTGTTCGACGACACCGCCGACATGGGCCAAATGGCCAGGTTCGCGATGGAGTTTTGCGCTGCCGAAAGCTGCGGCAAGTGTACTCCGTGCCGGATCGGCGCGGTGCGCGGGGTCGAACTGATCGACCGGATTCGTTCCGGTGGTCCTTCGACAGGCTCAGGACGAGCGGCGGATCGGGTTGAGGCGCTTCCCCAGATGCACAACGCTTCCAAGCAGGGCCGCAGCAAGGCCGATGAGATCACGCTGCTCGAAGACTTGTGCGAGACGATGAAGTTCGGCTCGCTATGCGCGCTGGGCGGGTTCACGCCTTACCCCGTGCTCAGCGCGCTGCGCCAATGGCCGGAGGATTTCTGATGTCGCGTGGGTGCTTCGACAAGCTCAGCATGAGCGGGACTTTGTCTATGGCCCGCTTACAACACCCGCTCATGCTGAGCCTGTCGAAGCACATCCGCTGCGGTCGCCCCACATGATCCTGGGCGCAGTCCTTGCCGGCGGGCAATCCACCCGCTTTGGCAGCGACAAGGCGCTGGCCGAGGTCGCCGGACACACTTTGCTCGCGTGCGCGGTCGATGCTTTGTCGGCGTGTTGCGACCACGTCATTGTGATTGGCCGGGAAACTGCGCCTGCGCCCACCCTGCCCGATTGGCCCGCCGCCGGGATGGGGCCGCTGGGCGGGATCGCTGCGGCGCTGCGCCATGCTCAAGATGCAGGCTATGAAGCAGTGCTGACCTGCGGGGTCGACTCGCTGGGTCTGCCCGAAGACCTGCCCGCCCTGCTCGCCCCCACCCCGGCCTATCTTGCCGACCAGCCGGTGATCGGACTGTGGCCCGCGAGCGCCGCCGCCACCGTCTGCGCGATCCTCGAAAGCGACGGTCGCCACTCGATGCTCGCGTTTGCCGAGGCGATCGGCGCACGCGCGGTGAAATCGCCGCACAAACCTGCTAACATCACCACCCCGGCCGATCTGGCCGCGGCGGAGACGCGCCATCGGCTATGAACCGCAAATTGATTTCGGCACCCCCGAAGTCCTGAGCCAGACCCAGGTCACGCTGACCATCGATGCACGCGCGATCACCGTGCCTGCGGGCACCAGCGTGATGCGTGCCACCGCGCTCAGCGGCGGTTCGATCCCCAAACTGTGCGCGTCGGACAACATGGCCGCGTTCGGATCGTGCCGCCTGTGCCTGGTCGAGATCGACGGCGCGCGCGGCACCCCCGCCAGCTGCACCACCCCGGTCGCCGAGGGCATGGTCGTCCACACCCAGACCCCGCGGTTGGAGAAACTGCGCAAGGGGGTGATGGAGCTGTACATCTCCGACCACCCGCTCGATTGCCTGACATGCAGCGCCAACAACGATTGCGAGTTGCAGGATACCGCGGCGCAAGTGGGCCTGCGCGATGTGCGCTATGGCTATGCCGGGGCCAATCATCTCGGCGAGGCCGCCGACGTATCGAACCCCTATTTCGATTTCGATCCGAGCAAGTGCATCGCCTGTTCGCGCTGTGTGCGCGCGTGTGACGAGGTCCAGGGCACCTTCGCGCTGACGATGGATGGCCGCGGGTTCGCCAGCAAGATCAGCGCGGGGCAGGCGGGCGACGACTTCATGTCCTCCGAATGCGTCAGTTGCGGCGCGTGCGTTCAGGCCTGCCCGACCGCCACGCTCAACGAAAAGGCGGTCGTCGCGATCGGCAAGCCCGAGCGCAGCGTGGTCACGACTTGCGCCTATTGCGGGGTCGGCTGCACCTTCCGCGCCGAGATGCGCGGCGAGCAACTGGTGCGGATGGTCCCGTGGAAAGACGGCAAGGCCAACCGCGGGCACAGTTGCGTCAAGGGGCGGTTCGCCTGGGGCTATGCCAACCACGCCGACCGCATCACCCAGCCAATGATCCGCGACCACATCGACCAGCCGTGGCGCGAGGTGAGCTGGGACGAGGCGATCGGGTTTGCGGCGGAGCGCCTCACCGCGATCAAAGCGCAATACGGCGCGCGCGCACTCGGCGGGATCACCTCGTCGCGCTGCACCAACGAGGAGACGTTCCTCGTCCAGAAGCTGGTCCGCGCCGGGTTCGGCACAAACAACGTCGATACCTGCGCGCGGGTGTGCCACTCGCCCACCGGCTATGGGCTGAAGACCACCTTCGGGACCAGCGCGGGGACGCAGGATTTCGACAGCGTGATGCACGCCGATGTTATCCTGGTGATCGGCGCCAATCCGACCGACGCGCACCCGGTGTTCGCCTCGCGGATGAAGCGGCGGCTTAGGGAGGGTGCCAAGCTGATCGTGATCGACCCGCGGCGGATCGATCTGGTGCGAATGCCGCATGTCGAGGCGGCGTATCACCTGCCGCTGCAGCCCGGCACCAATGTTGCCGTGCTGACTGCGATGGCGCACGTTATCGTCACCGAAGGCCTCGCCGACGAGGCATTCGTGCGCGAACGCTGCGACTGGGACGAATATCAGGATTGGGCGCGCTTCGTCTCCGACCCGCGCCATTCGCCCGAGACGCTC
>JANMPV010000500.1:0-7116 GCA_031370045.1 Novosphingobium sp.
GGCGATCAGCAGGCCGCGTGTCGCGATCTCGCGCTGTCGCGCTTCATTCTCGGGCGGATAGGCGACGTCGATCCCGCCGGCGATGACGCTGATCGTGCCGCTATCGAGCGAGCCATCGTGCGCCGCGCTGTCCGAGGCCGGGTTTGCCGTGGTTTCGGGACTGGCGCGGGGGATCGACGGGGCGGCGCACCGCGGGGCGCTGAGCGCGGCTGCCGGGGGCGGGACCATCGGGGTGATCGCCAGCGGGATCGACATCGCCTATCCCCCCGAGCACACCGACCTCCAGGAACAAATCGCGCGCGAAGGCCTGCTGATCGCAGAGCAGCCCCCCGGTACCGAACCGCTTGCGCGCCACTTCCCCTCGCGCAACCGGATCATCGCTGGGCTGGCGGCCGGAACCGTGGTGGTCGAGGCCGCGCCGCGCTCGGGTTCGCTGATCACCGCGCGACTGGCGGGCGAGGCCGGGCGCGAGGTGATGGCGATCCCCGGCAGCCCGCTCGAACCGCGCAGCCAGGGCTGCAACCAGCTGATCCGCGACGGCGCGGTGCTGGTCCAGTCGGCCGCCGACGTAATCGAGCTGATCCAAGGGTTTGCGGGTTCGCCGCGTTCCACGTTTCGCGAGACCGCAGCCGATTTCGCATTCCTCGACGACAGCGCGGATGCCCCCGCCGACATAGCCGGACTGCTCACCCGCGCCCCGGTGGCGGTCGACGAGATCATCCGCCAGAGCGGCGAGGCGCCCGCTGCAGTCCATCTCGCACTGCTCGAACTGGAACTGGCCGGGCGGCTCGTGCGCCATGCGGGCGCGCGGGTCAGTCTGGGAGGCTAGCGGAGTGGAGGTCGAGACTTTCGCGCGTCCGGTATTCCGCGGGGCTGCGGTGTATGGCGCGATCGTGCTCGTCCCGCTCCTCTTCCAGCCCACCCCAGCAGGCGCGCGGATCGAGATCAACCTGGGGTTCATCGGCCTGGCGCTGGTGTTCCAAGGGGTGTTCTGGGTCATCGGCGGCGATCCGCGGCGCTATCGCGCGCTGATGCCGTTGGCGGTACTGGAGAAGCTGGTCTTCGCCATCCCGGCGCTGACGCTGTTCGCGCTCGGGCGGCTGGACGGGTCGGTCGCCGGGTTTGCTGCGGTTGATTTGGCGTTGGCGGTGCTTTTTGCGGTGGCTTGGCGCAAATTGCCAGTGGTGTAGGCCGACCAACCTCCCGGCCCACCCCCCGCTCATCCCGAGCCCCTCGACTTCGCTCGGGATAAACTTCCGACCTGAAGGGGTCGGAAGTCGAGGGACTGGATCGAGCGAAGTCGAGAACCTGCAACGTGGGAAGCCTCGGCTTCGCTCGGCTTAGTGTCCCTCGACTTCGCTCGGGATGAGAGGGTTTTTACAGTGCGTGCTATTCCTCCTTAACCCGGCAGGTCGTTCAGCCGCCGCGCCATCTCCTCCCACAGCGCCGGGCTGCTCGCGCCGATCAGCCCTGCCCGGGCATGGTCATCGACGCGATAGGCCGTCCCATCGGGGCGCGCTGCCTTGCCCCCGGCCTCGTTGACGAACAGGACCCCGGCGGCGTGGTCCCACGGCAGGGTGCGCTCGAAGATGGCGACGTCGTTCTGGCCCAGCACCAGCCGCGGATACTGCTCGGCGGCGCAACGCGGAATGTCGACCAGGGTATAATGCGGGGCGATCCCGGCCTGCACCGCAGCGCGGCGATCGGGGCTCATATAAACCAGCGAATTGGCCGCCACCGGGGGCTGCTGGCCGGTCGAACGTGCGGTGATGCGCTGACCATCGACGAATGCGCCGCCGCCACGCGTCGCCAGGCACAAGCGCCCGCTGAGCACGTCGTAGATCCAACCGGCGATCGTCTCGCCATATTCTGCGAGTGCTATCAGGATGCCGAACGGTGGTTTGCCTTCGGCGAAGTTGTTGGTGCCATCGAGCGGATCGACGATCCAGCACAGCGCGTCGCCCAGCCGCCCGAGCACCGCAGGGTCGGCCTCGACCGCCTCTTCGCCGACGATCGAAGCTTCGGGCAGCAGCCGGGCAAGACCCTCGCCCAGGATCGCCTCGGCCTCATGGTCGGCGATGGTGACGACATCGGTGATCGCGTCGTTGGCTGATTTCGTGACGATCTCATGCACGGCCAGCGAGCGGTAGTGCGGCAAAATCGCCCGTTCGGCAGTTTCTCGCATCAGGGCGTGGACGGCGGTGGTCAGGGCATCGTTCACGATCGATAGTCCGCGTTGATCGCGATGTAGCCGTGGGTCAGGTCGCAGGTCCACACGGTGGCGCGGCCCTCGCCCAGGCCCAGATCGACCTCGACCGTGACTTCCGAGCCTGCCAGATGCGCGGCCACCGGGGCCTCGTTGTAATCGGCCAGCGGCTGGCCTTCGCGCGCGGCCCACACCCCGCCGAAGCCGATCGACAGGCGGTCGCGGTCGGCGGGTTCGCCGGCTTTGCCCACCGCCATCACCACCCGCCCCCAGTTGGCGTCGCCGCCGGCAATCGCGGTCTTGACCAGCGGCGAGTTGGCAATAGCCAGCCCGACGCGGCGCGCGCTGTCGTTTGACACTGCGCCGGTCACGGTGATCGCAATGAACTTTTGCGCGCCCTCGCCATCGCGCACCACCAGATGCGCAAGCTGGCGGCAGACGTCGTGCAGCGCGGCCGCAAAAGCGTCTGCACCGGGGCTGGCGAATGAGGCGAGGGAAGTGTTGCCTGCCTGGCCGGTGGCGAAGGCGAGCACGGTGTCGCTGGTCGAGGTATCGCTATCGACCGTGATGCACGAAAACGCCTCGCGGTTGGCGGCGGCCAGCAGTTGCTGGAGGAACCCCGGCTCGACCGCCGCGTCGGTGAAGATGTAGCCGAGCATGGTCGCCATGTCGGGGGCGATCATGCCGCTGCCCTTGATGATCGCGGAAAGGTGCACCGTGGTGTCGCCGATCACGGCGCTGGCGGTCGCGCCCTTGGCAAAGGTGTCGGTGGTGCCGATGGTCCGCGCGGCCTCTTCCCAGGCGCATTGGGGAGTCGCGAAGTCGATCGCTTTGGCAACTCCCGCCTGCGCCTTGTCCTTGGGCAGCGGCACGCCGATTACCCCGGTTGAGCTGACGAATACCTCGCTCGCCGGGCACCCCAAATGCCCGGCCACTTGCGCCATGATTGCCTCGACTGCCTCGCGCCCGCGATAGCCGGTGAAAGCGTTGGCGTTGCCTGCGTTGACCACCAGCGCCCGTGCTGCGCCGGCCTTGGCCTGTTCTCGGCCAAGCTCGACCTCGCTTGAGCAACACACGTTGCGGGTGAACACCCCCGCCACCGCGGTGCCGGGGGCCAGCTCGACATAGGTCAGGTCGCAGCGGCCCCAGTCCTTGTACCCGGCCCGCGTCACGCGCAGCGTTACCCCGGCAATCGGGGGCATCGCGGGGAATGGCTGGGCGAGCGGGGAGACTGCTTCGGACATGCCCTGCGCGCTACCGTGCGGCAGGGCGAGGTCAAGCGGCGATCGTCTCAGCCGGGCGCACAGTCGCTATACAGAATGTGGGTTTGCGCACCCTTGTGATCGCGCAGCACGAACCGGCGGGCCGCGCTGCAGTTTGCGACGTAAGCCTCGACCATGGCAGTCGTGCGCGCATTGAGCGGGAAGGAGGGCAGCGGGCGCTGGACGACAACGGCTTCGGGTCGCGCGGCGAGGATGCGGCGAACCTCATGGATTTCGTCGATCCCGCTCGATCCCGCCTCGTGGGCATCGAACAGATGCGGCGGAAAGGCGAGCACGCTGGGCGGCTTGGCGTCGGCCAGGACGTAGAGATAGCTGGGGAAACCCCAAACCAGCAGCCGGTGGTGCGGGGTTGCCTGGCGAACCGCGGCCACCAGCCGGGCTGACTCCGCGCGCGAATTGGCGCGCTCGGCAAAGTTCAGCTCGCCCGACGAAAATAGATAAATGCCGCTCAGTCCGAGAGCGAGCGGCGCGCCCCAGCGGGCGTGGCGATAAATCCCTGCACCGGCGACACACAGCGGTGCCAGCATCGTCAGCAGATAGTGCGAATAGACGGTCGGGAAGGCGGCAATCGCCAGCCCCGCGATGATAAGCCAGCCAGTGACCACTATTCCCGCGACGCCGAATTTTCCATCGCGCCGCAGCGATACCAAACCGCAAACCGCGATCAGCACCAGCGGCTGGATCGAAAGCCAGGCCGAGCCGAGCCGCGCAGCGCGGTTTGCTGCATCATAAGAACGCTCGAAGTTGGAGGTGACGACCGCCTGCCAGAATTCGGCAAAGTGCCCGGCCAGCGCGTACCACGCTGCCGCAGCCAGCATCGGCAAAAGACCCAACAGCGCCAGCAGTGCCGCGATTTTGATGGTGCGCGAGAGCGGCGCTCCGCCGCGCATCACCAGCACAACGACGACAATGCCAAACCAGATTCCCTCGAACGCCGCAGACATCTTGAAGGCGACCGCCAGTCCGGCTGCGGCAAATCCGGCCGCGACCTGCAGGTCGATCCGCCCCTGCGCGATCAGCCCGATCCGCGACGTCACGCACCACGCGCATGCCACGATCAGGGGGTTGTAGAACACCGGGGTCTGGCCGTTCGCTCCTCCGAAGGCGACTGCGAGCAGGCAATATGCCACCCCGGCAACCGCTCCACCGCGCGCGGCACCAAGCAGTGCCGCAATTCGTGCGACGCCATAACCGGCCATTGCGGTGCAGAGCGTCGCTGCCAACTGATAGGCAACCGGCGATGTGCCGAACGCGGCGAGCGCGGCGTACACCATGTAGAGTCCAGGCCCCTTGCGATCGAAAATGTCGACATACAGCGTGTCGCCTGCCAGCATGCGGTGGCCGATGAGCGCAAAATACTGGTCGTCGACCTCGAAGTTCCAGTCGCCCAGGTTGGCGCAGCGGGTGAGGAAGGCAGCGGCGAGCATCGTCGCCACCAGCACTGCATGGCCGATGGCGCGATCGCCGGAGCCGATTGACCACGCTGCCGCTTGCGATACCGCGCGATAGGGTCCGCCAAGAGCACCGTCCGCCATTGTGCGCTCCTAGTCGCGTATGGTTAGCGAGGGCTTAAAATGCCGCAAAAGATGGACAATCGACCCGAAATACTTATGTAGCGAGCCGATGTTGCGCAAGCTGCTCACCGTTCTGGCAATCCTGACCGGATTGGCCGCGATCAACGCGCCTGCTCAGGCGCGGATTTCGGCTGTCGGCGGGACCGGGATCGAACGCGTCGAAGAAGGCGTGCACGACCGGGCCGGGCTGATCGCGGTCGCCAGCGCGAAAGTGCAGATTCGGTCGGGCGCTCAACGCCGCGAAAGCTGCCCGCCCAAGCCGCGCCCGCCGGTCGCCACCATCGTCCTGATCCCAACGATCCAGTTCGGCGACCGCGCGCGCGAATAGCCCGCCAGGCTCCAAATTCCGTCGTTTCTGCGCCCCGCCGCCGGCACCCATCCGTATCTGGGCCGGTGCATACGCGTAATTCTTCCCGTTTTATAAGAAAGTCCGCCCATGCTCGGCGCCCTAGCCAAATCGCTGTTCGGCTCGTCCAACGACCGTTACGTCAAGTCGCTCGACAAGATCGTCCAACAGATCGCCGTATACGAACCTGCGCTCGAAGCGTTTTCGGAAGATGAACTGCGCGGCCAGACCGGCAAATTCCGCGATCAGTTAGCGGCGGGCAAGTCGCTCGACGACATCCTGCCCGAAGCCTTCGCCACGGTGCGCGAGGCTTCCAAGCGGGTGCTGGGCATGCGCCACTTCGACGTTCAGATGATTGGGGGGGTAGTGCTCCACCGCGGCGAGATTGCCGAGATGCGGACGGGCGAAGGCAAGACCCTGGTCGCAACCCTGGCGGTCTATCTCAACGCTATCGAAGGCAAGGGCCTCCACGTCGTCACGGTCAACGATTACCTCGCCCGCCGCGATGCCGGCTGGATGGGGCAAATCTACACATATCTGGGTCTGACGGTGGGGGTGATCGTGCCCAACCTCAACGAGGATCAGCGCCGCGCCGCCTATGAGGCGGACATCACGTATGGCACCAACAGCGAGTTCGGCTTCGACTATCTGCGCGACAACATGAAGCGCGAGCGCGGCGAGATGGTCCACCGTCCGTTCAACTATGCGATCGTCGACGAGGTCGATTCGATCCTGATCGACGAGGCGCGCACGCCCTTGATCATCAGCGGGCCGACCGACGACAAGTCCGACCTCTATCTCCAGGTCGATGCGGTTGTGAAGCGCCTGCCCAAGGAGCTGTACGAGGCCGACGAGAAGACCAAGAACATCAGCCTGACCGAAGACGGGGTCGAGTGGGCCGAGCGTCAGCTCGAGGAAGCCGGGCACCTGGTCGGCAGCAACCTCTACGACGTCGAGAACACCCAGGTGGTCCACCACCTCAACGAAAGCTTGCGCGCGAACATCATGTTCAAGCGCGACATCGATTACATCGTCAAGGATGAGAAGATCATCATCATCGACGAGTTCACCGGGCGGATGATGGACGGGCGGCGCTGGTCCAACGGCCTGCATCAGGCGGTCGAGGCCAAGGAAGGCGTACGGATCGAGCCCGAGAACCAGACGATGGCCTCGATCACGTTCCAGAACTACTTCCGGATGTACCCCAAGCTTTCGGGGATGACCGGCACCGCCGCGACCGAAGCAGCCGAATTCTTCGATATCTACAAGATGAACGTCGTCACCATCCCGACCAACGTACCGGTGGTGCGGGTCGATGAGGAAGACGAGTTTTACAAGAACACCCAGGACAAGTTCCAGGCCATCGCCAAGGCCATCGCCGAAAAGAACATTATCGGCCAGCCGGTGCTGGTCGGCACGGTCTCGATCGAGAAGTCCGAACTGCTCAGCGAATTCCTCACCGCCGAGGGGGTCAAGCACAGCGTCCTCAACGCCCGCTTCCACGAGATGGAAGCGCGGATCGTGGCGCAGGCGGGGCGGCTGGGGGCAGTGACGATCGCCACCAATATGGCCGGGCGCGGGACCGACATCCAGCTTGGCGGCAACTTCGAATACCGCCTCGACGACGAACTGGGGGAATTGCCCGAAGGCCCCGAGCGCGAAGCCGCGATCGATCGGATGCGCGACGAGATCGCGCTTGAGAAGGCT
>JANMPV010000506.1:0-4763 GCA_031370045.1 Novosphingobium sp.
GCAAAATCGTCAGCACGAGCCAAGAAGTCGATGTGATGGTGCTCGAGGTCGACAGCGACAAGCGCCGCATCTCGCTGGGCCTCAAGCAGGCGCACAACAACCCGTGGGACAGCTTTGCCGAAAAGCACCCGATCGGTTCGATCGTCGAGGGCGAAGTCAAGAACGCCACCGAGTTCGGCCTGTTCATCGGGCTGGATGGCGACGTCGATGGCATGGTCCACATGTCCGACATCGCCTGGGGCATCTCGGGCGAGGACGCGCTTGCGCTCCACCGCAAGGGCGAGCCGGTCAAGGCCGTGGTGCTCGATGTCGATGTCGACAAGGAGCGTATCAGCCTGGGCATGAAGCAGCTTGAAAAGGGCGCTCCGGCGGTCGGTTCGGCTTCGGCCAGCGCGGCTGGTGCCAGCGGCGGCGGTGCGGGCGGCTTGCGCAAGAACGAAGTCGTTACCGTGACTGTGCTCGAAGTGCGCGATGGCGGGCTCGAAGTGCAGGCCGGCGAAGACGGCGCGACCGGCTTCATCAAGCGTTCCGATCTGGGCCGCGACCGCGATGAACAGCGTCCCGATCGCTTCCAGGCCGGGCAGAAGCTCGATGCCATGGTCATCGGGTTCGATCGGTCCAAGAAGCCGAACTTCTCGGTCAAGGCGCGTCAGCTCCACGAAGAGAAGGAAGCGGTCGAGCAGTACGGTTCGTCCGATTCGGGTGCATCGCTGGGCGACATCCTGGGCGCCGCGCTCAAGGCCAAGAACGACTGACGCTAGCCATCGGCTAAGCAACACGAGCCCGTCCGGAGCGATCTGGGCGGGCTTTTGCTTTCCTACACGGCAGCCGCTGTGGCAGGGTGAGCGCCATGCTCCAGGTTCACCAGTTCGCCTGCCTCTCCGATAACTACGGCTTCCTGCTCCATGATAGCGCGAGCGGCGAAACTGCGTGCATCGATACCCCCGATGCCGAAGCCTACTTGCGTGAGGCGGCGGCAAAGGGCTGGCGGATCACGCAAATCTGGAACACCCACTGGCATCCCGACCATGCCGGCGGCAACGCAGCGATCAAGGCAGCAACGGGGTGTCAGATCACCGGCCCTGCCGAGGTCGAGCGGCTGGGCACTGCGCCCGACCGGGTGGTGGCCGATGGCGACACCGTCACGCTTGGCTCCCACACCGCGACCGTGATCGACGTCGGCGGGCACACAAACGGCCACATCGCCTACCATCTCGCCGCTGACGGCACCGCCTTCGTCGGCGACGCGCTGTTCGCGCTGGGCTGCGGGCGGATGTTCGAAGGCACCGCGCCGCAGTTCTGGGCGAGCCTGTCGCGGCTCAAGGCGCTACCTCCCCAAACCGCGCTCTACTGCGCGCACGAGTACACCCAGAGCAACGCCCGCTTCGCGCTCCACGCCGATCCGGATAACCCCGCGCTCGCCGCCTATGCCGCCGAGGTCGCCGACAAGCGCGCACGCGGCGAATGGACCGTGCCCACCCGGCTCGACCGTGAACTGGCCGCAAACCCGTTCCTGCGCGCCGATGACGCAGCCCTCCAGGCGCGCTGGGGTGGCGGGGATGCGGTGGCTACTTTTGCCGCGCTGCGGGCCGCCAAGGACAGCTTCTGAACACCATGCAAGCATTGCAGGTCCAGTCGCTCGCGCCGGACTACGCCGGTTGCGCGCTGACCGAACTGCCCGTGCCATTGCCCGGCCCCGACGAAGCCCTGATCCGGGTGCATGCAGCGGCGCTCAACTTTCCCGACCTGCTGATGACCCGCGGCGAATACCAGCTCAAGCCGACGCTGCCGTTCGTGCCGGGCATGGAAGCGGCTGGCGAGGTGGTCTCGGCTCCTACGGGTTCGGACTTCGCGGCAGGCGATCGGGTGGTTGCAGGAACGCGGCTGGGCGGGTTTGCCGAATATGCCGCCGTGCCTTTGACCAACTTGCGCGCGCTGCCCCCCGACATCTCGTTCGAAACTGCCGCGGCGTTCGGCAGCGCTTACCTTACCGCATGGGTGGCGCTGGTCGAGCTGGGGCAGCTCAAACCGGACCAGTGGGTGCTGGTCCACGGCGGAGCGGGCGGCGTGGGGCTGGCCGCGGTCGATCTGGCGCAGGCACACGGAGCAAGGGTGATCGCGGCCTCGGCCTCTCCTGCCAAGCTGGCGGTGGTCGATCGTGAGTACGCACCCGCCGCGACGATTCTTGCCAAGGGTCGCTTTCGCGAGGAGGTTGCGCGGATTACCGGCGGCGCGCTGGCCGATCTGGTCTACGATCCGGTGGGCGGCGAGGTGTTCGACGAAAGTACCCGCTGTGTGGCGTTCGGGGGTAAACTGCTGGTGATCGGCTTCACCTCGGGACGCATCCCGGACATCTCGGTCAACATCCCGCTGATCAAGGGTTTTTCCATCGTTGGCGTGCGCGCCGGCGAATACTCACGGCGCTTTCCCGAACGAGGTGCGGCGATCCGCGACGACACACTGTGCCTGCTGGCCGAGGGTCGGATCAGGCCGCGGATCGACCGGGTGCTGCCATTATCCCGCTGGCGCGAGGGCTTTATGGCGATGGCCAACCGCGAGGTCGTCGGGAAAGTGGTGTTCGTGCCGGGCGGGTAAGCCCGGGTTAGATTCCCGCGATCGCGCTATCCACCAGCGCCTTGTCAGCCTTGGCATCGTGGCTGTCCACGATCAGCTTCTCGGCCGCAGCACTCGCAGCCGTCGCCGCCCGCTCACGAATTTCCGCAACCGCGGCGCGTTCGGCACCGCCGATCTTGGCTTCGGCCATCGCCTGGTGGCGATCGATTAGCGCGGCGGCATCGGTCTTGGCCTTGGCGACAATTTCGGCGGCCTGGCGCTCGGCCCCGGCCTTGAGCGCGGCGATTTCGGTATCGGCTTCGCGCGCCTTGGCTTCGTATTCGGCCATGAGCGCCGCGGCTTCGCTGCGCAGCCGGGCCGCTTCGTCAAGTTGCGTCCGGATATCAGCGATACGCGTATCGAGCATCCGGGCGACCAGTGCAGGAACCCGCGCATACAGCATGATGCCGATCACCACGAGCATCGCCAATGCGACGTATCCGCCCGGTGCAATGCCGAACGCAGTCGCCTCGGCGTGCTCTTCAACCGCCCCGTGGGCAGCGACTGCCAATAGGTCAAGCACGGCTCATGGCTCCAGCAACGGCGGCGCGAGCCGCTTCGGGAGAGACCATCGCCCCGGTCAGCTTGGCGACGATCGCGCGCGCGGCCTCCGCAGCGACTCCCTCGATCTCGGTCAGCGCGCTGTTGCGTGCGGTGGCGAGCGCCGCCGCGGCAGCATCGAGCTTCTTGGCGATCTCGGCATCGGCGGCATTGACCCGCACTTCGGCATCGTGTGCCGAAGCCGACTTGGCCTGCGCCGCGGCGGTCACCGCCTCGGCATGGGCCTCGTTCATCTTCTTGCGCCAGGTCTCTTCCTCAGCCTCGGCCGCAGCGCGCAGGCGCTCGGCTTCGGCCAGGTCGGCCGCTATCTTGGCGTCGCGCGCATCGACGGTCGCCTCGACCTTGGGCACGATTCCGCGCCCGACGAAGAAATAGATCACGCCAAGCGTCAGCAGCAGCCAGAACCACTGCGACTGATAGACAAGGGCAAGTAGGGCAAGCTGAGGCATCGGTCTCTCTTACGGTATCAGGCAAGTGCCCGGCGGATGCGACCGCCGGGCGTCAGCAATCCACGCGCGTAGAGGATGATCATCGCGACGGCGAACGCCATCAGACCGAGCAGTTCCGCGGCAGCAAAGCCGATGAACAGACGACCCTGCTGGCCGTCGGCAGCCGCCGGGTTGCGCAGCGCGCCCTGGAGGAAGTTGCCGAACACGCTGCCGACGCCGGCTGCAGCCGCGCCAACGCCGATGGCGGCCAGACCGGCGCCGATAACCTGTGCTGCTGCGAGATCCATAATACTAACTCCGTTGTATAAAGCGTTGAAAAGACGTTTAGTGAAGGTTGACCGCGTCGTTGATATAGAGCGCGGTGAGCAGCGCGAACACGTATGCCTGGATGCCGCCAACCAGCAGTTCCAGCGCGTTCACGAAAATCACGAAGACGAAGCACAGCGCCGAGATGGCATAGCCCATGCCGCCGGCGTTGAGTCCCTGAACGACGAAGTTACCGAACACTTCGAGCAGGATGTGGCCCGCGAACATCGCCACGAACGGACGAAGGCCAAGGCTGAAAGGCCGGACCATGAAGCTGATGAACTCAATCGGAGCGATCAGCAGCTTGAGGATGAACGGGGTGTCCTTGGGCACGAACAGGCTGAAGAAGTGCAGGCCGTGCTTCCAGAAGCCGACCGCCAAGACGATCAGAAAGCTGATCACGCTCATCACGCCGGTGACCGAGAACTGGCTTGTAACGGTAAACGGATGCGCGCCGGGGACGATCGCGAAGGGCATCGCGCCGAGCCAGTTGGCAAACAGGATGAACACGAACGCGGTGAATATCCACGGCAGGTAGGCGCGGCCTTCTTTGCCGATGTTCTGGCGGCTGATGTTGTCGACGAACCCGGTCAACAGCTCGACCGCGGCCTGCCAGCGGCCGGGCACCAGCTGGCGCTTCATCCCGCCCCACATGAAGGCGATGATCGCGATCAACACGATCATCATCCACAACGCCGAGTTGGTGAACTGGAACGGTGACCCAACCAGCTGATCGCTACCGATAGGCGCGATCATGAACTGGTGCATAGGATCGATCTTGGCGGCTGCGGCCACTTGCGTCGCTTCCTTCGATCTTTCGAGCCGCGCCTAGCT
>JANMPV010000511.1:0-4785 GCA_031370045.1 Novosphingobium sp.
GGGTTCGGGCTGGTTGGCAAAGGTATCCCGGCGACAACCACCGAGCCTGAGCGCGAAGCCTCGGAAGCGCGGCTCGGAAACCGGCTCTTCCTGCCTGCGCTGGTGATCCCGCTGACCGCGCTCGCCGGAACGCTGGCGTGGACATACACGCCGCTTGGGGCGTCCGGATGGATCGAGCCCAAGCGTGAGACCTACGTGTTCCTGATCCTCGGCGTGATCCTCGCTCTCGGGGTCATCGTCGCCTGGCTGCGCCCACCCGCGCTGGCCCCGGTCGAGGAAGGACGTCGCCTGCTCGATGCGATCGGCTGGGCGGCGGTGCTGCCGCAACTGCTTGCCGCACTCGGCGCGGTCTTTGCCATCGCCGGGGTCGGCGATATCGTCGGCGCAGGGGTGCGCAGCGTCATACCTGACGGCAGCGTGTTCCTGACGGTGTGCGTGTTCGCGCTGGGGATGGCGGGGTTCACGATGATCATGGGCAACGCCTTTGCCGCGTTCCCGGTGATGGCTGCCGCTGTCGGGGTGCCGCTGCTGATCGCGGATCATGGCGGAAACCCGGCAGCGATCGGCGCGGTGGGGATGCTCGCGGGGTTCTGCGGCACGCTGATGACCCCGATGGCGGCCAACTTCAACCTGGTCCCCGCCGCGCTGCTCGAACTGAAAGACCCGTATGGCGTGATCCGCGCCCAGGTGCCGACCGCGCTGGCGCTGCTGCTCGCCAACATCGCAATCCTTTACTGGTTCGCGGGGCTGGGATGAGGCTCGACTCCAAACTCGCCGCGCATCTCGCGCGCATCCCGCTGGGCCATGTCACCCGCGAGTACCCGCACAAGCTCGATCATGTGTGGGACAGCGAGGCCGACGCGACCAGCCCGCGCCAGCAGCATCCGGTGTTTTTCGGCAGCTTCGACTGGCACAGCTGCGTCCACGGCTGGTGGACGATGCTGACCCTGCGGCGGCTATTTCCCGATATGTTTGAGGCGGGGCAGATCGCCGCGCTGGCAGACAGCACATTTACTGCGGACAAGCTGGCCGTTGAACTTGAGTACCTCGACCGCCCCACCGCAGGCGGCTTCGAGCGACCTTATGGCTGGGCGTGGCTGCTCCAGCTTCACCTTGAAGCCAACCGTCACTCCGACGCGCCATGGGGTGCTCGGCTCGAACCGCTCGCCCGCGCTTTTGCCGCGCGGTTCCGGCGCTATCTTGAGGTGCTGACGTATCCGATCCGCACCGGCACCCACGCCAACACCAGCTTTGCGGTGACGCTGGCGCTGCCGTGGGCCGATGCATTCGATGCGCCGCTGGCCGCCGCGCTGCGAGCACGCGCAGTCGGCTGGTACGCAGGCGACCGGGATTGTCAGGCGTGGGAGCCGGGCGGCGACGAATTCCTGTCGTCCGTGCTAACCGAGGCACTGTGCATGACGCGCTGCCTGCCCGCCGATGCAATCGCACCATGGCTGGCCGGGTTCCTCCCGCGGATCGACCGCGGCGAACCGGAGACTTTGTTCACCCCCGCCACGGTAAGCGACCGCAGCGACGGCAAAATCGCCCATCTCGACGGACTCAACCTGTCGCGCGCATGGTGTTGGCGCGAACTCGCCCCGTATCTCTCCGGGGAGGCACTGAGCAACGCCCAAGCTGCCGCACAGCGCCACCTCGACACCGCGCTGCCCCACCTCGCCGCCGACTACGCCGGGGAACACTGGCTGGCGAGCTTCGCGCTGCTTGCGCTGCTTGCAAATCTGCCGATTTCGGCATAGCCTCCCTACTTCGGGGGAGAAAACCAGATGAACAAACTGCTCGCGTCGATCGCTGCTTTCGGGCTTTGTGCACTTTCGGTCCAGGCCGAGGCCAAAAGCGCCGCAGTCGCGCAGGCCCAGGCCAATGCTGCAGCCGTTCGCGCCGCAGCCAAGGTGGTGGTGCAGACCAAGGGCTCGGCCGATGCGGTCGCCGCCCTCAAGTCCGCCGTGGCGGTTGTTCGCACCGGTGTCGCCGCGGTCCGGGCCGACACTTCGGCTACCCAGGAGCAGATTTTGGCCGCGCGGTTGGAGGCTGTTTCGACCGCGCTGACCCTCCAGCAGCTCAAGGCGATTATCGAAGCGGCCAAGGCAGCCAAGGGCGGCAAGTAGCCGTTCTCGCAGCAGCGATGCTGCCACGCAGGGTGTGCTCGTGAGGCTTCGCTTCGCTTGTAGCGCGGCACTGCTTGCGGTGCCCGCCGCCGCCGTGGCGCAAGATCGCGATGTCGAGGAGATCGTCAACGCTGCGGACAAGTCGTCGGCAGTGTTGTTCTCGACCGGGATCGACTTCTCGCGCGGCGACTACGGCGACGTCCAGGCCACCAATATCATCGTTGTGCCTGTCAGCCTCAGGGTTCGCGCTGCCGACTGGCTCAGCCTTGGCCTCTCAACCGCGTGGATCAGGATCGATGGCCCGGGGGTTGTGCTGGGGCCGGACAATGAGCCGCTGCCCGGATTCCCCACCGCGCGCCAGACCCGCCAGGGACTCGGCGATCTCAACGCCTCGGCCACCGTTTCGCTGCCGCTGGGCGACGACACGCGGTGGTCGGTCGATCTCACCGGACGGGTCAAGCTTCCCACCGCAAGCAAGCGCCGCGGCCTATCGACCGGCAAGACCGACCTCTCGTTCGGCGCCGACATCGGCTACATTGCGGGAAAATGGGCACCGTTCGTCGAACTCGGCATCCGCATTCCCGGTGACCCTGGGGGTATCGACTTGCGCAATTCTCCATCGGTTTCGGTGGGCGCCGCGCGGGTGCTCGGCGCCAATGGCAAGGGCGGCGCGCTGATCGCTTCCTATGACTGGCAGCGCGCCTTCAGCCCGTTCGCCCAGGACAGCCACAGCCTATTCGCCGCCTATTCGCATCCGCTGGCGAAGCGGTTAGACCTGACCGGGTATGGCAGCATGGGGTTGTCCAGCGGAGCGGCGGGGATCGAGGTGGGTGTGCTGGTGACCGCCAAGCTGGATTAAGGACAGCGCCGCGTACGACGCGACTGCCCCTCACCGGGCAAACATGCACCAACGTGCAGGCCGCCACCTAGCGGCTTGCCCCTGCCCGCACATTCGCTATTAATGGCTCCAGACACGTGACCTGGGGGCATTCGGCATGGCTCAATTCGTCCTTCCCAAGAACAGCCGGATCAACGGCAAGGCCCGGCAATTCAAAGCCGAAGGCGCTTCGGGCAAAGTGAAGAAATTCACGGTCTATCGCTACGATCCCGACAGCGGCGAAAACCCACGCTACGATTCGTTCGAGGTCGATCTGGGCACGTGCGGCCCGATGGTGCTCGATGCGCTAATCAAGATGAAGTCCGAACAGGATCCGACGCTGACCTTCCGCCGCTCGTGCCGCGAGGGGATCTGCGGGTCGTGCTCGATGAACATGAACGGGCGCAACGGCCTCGCCTGCACCACCGCGATTGAAGACCTCAAGGGCGACGTCCGCATCACGCCGCTGCCGCACATGGACGTGATCAAGGACCTGGTCCCCGATTTCACCCACTTCTATGCGCAGTACGCCTCGATCCGGCCGTGGCTGCAAACCGTCAGCACCACGCCTTCGGGCAAGGAGCGGCTCCAGACCCCGGCGCAGCGCGAGAAGCTCGACGGATTGTATGAGTGCATCCTGTGCGCCTGCTGCAGCACCTCGTGCCCCAGCTATTGGTGGAACAGCGACAAGTTCCTCGGCCCGGCGATCCTGCTCCAGGCGTATCGCTGGCTGGCCGACAGCCGCGACGAGATGACCGGCGAGCGGCTCGACGAGCTGGAGGATCCGTTCCGGCTGTATCGCTGCCACACGATCATGAACTGCGCCAACGTCTGCCCCAAGGGCCTCAGCCCGGCCAAGGCAATCGCCGAGATCAAAAAGATGACCGCCGAGCGCGCGCTGGGGTGAGCGAGGACGGTAGCAAGCCCGGGCAGGGCTTCGAAAGCTTTCCCGATCCGGACAATCCCGGCTGGTTCACCTGGCAGCTTATCGACCCGACGCGGTTCAATTCATTCATGTTTCGCAAACTGATCGTCCGCACCGACGCCGACGGCAAGGCGCGGCTGCGGATGTTTCCCGAACGTCACCACACCAACCTCAAGGGTGTGCTCCATGGGGGTACGGTGTTGTCGCTGATCGACGTCGGGCTGTTTGCGTGTTCGCGGATGCTGGGAATCATCGAGGCAGGAACCGCGGTGACGCTCGACCTCACCACCCAGTTCATCGGCGGCGGACGGGGCGACCGCCCGTGCGACGCGGTGACCGAACTGCTCAAGGAAACCCGGCGCCTGGTGTTCCTGCGCGGGGTGGTCGAGCAAGAGGGCGAACTGATCGCCGCCTTCTCGGGCACGATCAGGAAGCCGACCAAGCGGTGACCGGTGTCCTCGAACGCTATCAGGCTCTTGTGGCTGCGGGCGAACTTCGTCCTGACCCGGAACAGCGCGCAGGCGCCGAACGCTTGAACCGCTTGCAGGACGAGCTTGAGGCCGTCCCGCCGCGCGGCAGCCTGCTCTGGCGGCTTGGCCGTAGTAAGCCGCAAGTGCCTAAGGGCGTCTATCTGTGGGGCGGAGTGGGGCGTGGCAAGTCCATGCTCATGGACCTGTTTCACGATTGCCTTCAGATCGACCGCAAGCGCCGTGTCCATTTCCATGAATTCATGCTCGAAGTGCATGACCGGCTCAGACGCGAACGGATGAACGAACGCGGTAATCCAATCGAGCCGGTCGTCGCCGCGATTGCTGAAGAAACGCGCTGCCTTGCCTTTGACGAAATGGTCGTCAACA
>JANMPV010000516.1:0-4922 GCA_031370045.1 Novosphingobium sp.
GTTCGACCGGGTGATGGTCTATCGCTTTCATCCCGACGATACCGGCGAAGTCTTTGCCGAGGCGCGCGAGATGCGGCTCGAAAGCTTCTTCGGACTGCACTATCCGGCCAGCGACATACCTCCGCAGGCACGCAAGCTCTACCTCGCCAACATCCTGCGGGTCATTAGCGACGTCGCCGATCCGACCGTGCCGATCGTCCCGGTGGTCAACCCGATCGGAGTCCCGCTCGATCTAAGCCAGAGCACGCTGCGCAGCGTCTCACCGATCCACATCGAATATTTGCTGAACATGGGGGTGACCGCCTCGATGTCGATCTCGATCATCGTGCGCGGCAAGCTGTGGGGGCTGTTTGCGTGCCACCATTATTCGGGACCGCGGGTGGTGCCGTATTCGCTGCGCAGCATCGCCGAACTGTTCGCGCAGCTGTTCGCGCTCCAGCTGGGTCAGGCCGAATCCGATCTGGTGCGCGAGCAGGCGCAGCGGGCGCAAGTGATCCACGACCGGATCATGGCCCAGCTTGCCGAAAGTTCGGGTCTGGTCGAGCATTTCGACGCGATGATCGCGCTGTTCGCTGAGGTCATCCCCCACGATGGGGCCTCGGCGTGGATCGACGGACAGTATCTTGCACGTGGGTCCGCCCCTACCGCCGAGCAATTCAGGGCGATCGTCCCGCTGCTCAACAGCGGCGCGGCCAGCAGCGTGCTCGCCACCCAGAATTTGGCCGAGCGCCTGCCCGCAGCGCGCGATTTCGCTGAAGTCGCTGCGGGCGTGCTAGCGATCCCGGTATCGCGCCGTCCGCGCGACTACATCGTGCTGTGGCGGCGCGAGCAGAGGCAGACGGTGACCTGGGGGGTAACCCTGAGAAGTCGGTCGAACTCGGCCCCAATGGCATCCGCCTGACCCCGCGCAAGAGCTTCGAAGCGTGGCAGCAGGTGGTCGAAGGCACTTGCCTGCCGTGGTTCGACGAAGAAATCCGCGCCGCCGAAGCTTTGCGGCTCACCTTGCTCGAGGTGATCCTGCGGATGACCGATACCGCGATGGCCGAACGCGCGCGCTCGCAGGAACAACAGGAACTGCTGATTGCCGAGCTCAACCACCGGGTTCGCAATATCTTGAACCTGATCCGCGGGCTGATCAGCCAGTCGCGTCACGATGCCCGCGACATCGCCAGTTTCACCGAAACGGTGGACGGGCGGATTAACGCGCTGGCGCTGGCGCACGATGCGATCACCCGCGAAAACTGGGCGCCCAGCTCGCTTTCCGAACTCGTCCAGACCGAGGCCAAGGCCTATCTTTCGGACAAGGCCCAACGGCTGGTGGTAGAGGGCGACGACGCCCTGATCGCGCCCGAGGCATTTTCGGTGCTCGCGCTGGTGATCCACGAATTGCTGACCAACAGCGTCAAGTACGGCAGCCTGTGCGACAGCCGGGGGCAGGTGCGGATCGCGTTGGCCCGGGGCGATGCAGGCGACCTGGCGATTGCCTGGCGTGAAAGCGGCGGGCCGCCGGTTCAGACACCGACCCGGCGCGGCTTCGGCTCGCTGATTGTCGAACGCTCGATCCCGCACGAGCTCAAGGGTAGCGCCGCGGTGCGCTTTGCGCCTGGCGGGCTCGAAGCCGATTTCGTCGTGCCCGCCCGCTATGTCAGCACCGCGATTGCGCGCGCGCAGGCCTTGCCTCCGGTCGGTGCCTCGGTTCCCGCCAGCCATGGCCGCGTTCCGCACCGGGTGCTGCTGGTCGAAGACAACATGATCATCGCGCTCGATACCGAAGAGAACCTGCTGGCGCTGGGCGTGATCGAAGTGACCCTGGCGGGCAGCAACGATGCTGCGCTGGCCAGCATCGACGGCGCCACCCCCGATTTCGCACTGCTCGATTTCAACCTGGGCGGCGAGACCAGCGAGCCGACCGCCCGCGCGCTCGACAGCCGCGGCGTGCCGTTTGCTTTCGCGACGGGCTACGGCGAGGTCGATGGGATGACCGCCAGCTACAGGCATTCGGTTGGGGTGCTGCAGAAGCCTTATTCCACGGAAGACCTTGCCCGGATCATCCTCCAGCCGGTCCCGGCCTGACTGGCTCAGAGCAACGATTATTTCGGTCGGGCGATTAGGCATTGTCCTGCGGGATCGAACACCAGATCGGCGATCGACTCGGCCAGACCGCATTCGCCAGGCACCAGCGTCTCGCGGCCATGCCGTACCTCGCCCTGGCGCGGGATAACCAGCAGCGGCCCGGCGTAAGCTTGGCAGATCGTCGCATCGGGCACCCCGTCGAGGCGATGGAGCTGGAAATAGCGCCCGTCGGCAAGCTCGATGGTACCGTGGTCGGGAATGTGCCGCCGCAACGCCGGATCGTGCGGCTCGCCGCGGGCCACTGCCACGCCTTCGTCGAGATGCAGCTCGCGCGGACGACCGTAATCGTAGAGGCGATAGGTGATGTCGGCGTTTTGTTGCACTTCGATCAGGCTGACCCCGGCACCGATCGCGTGGACGGTGCCCGCCGGGATGTAAAAGAACTCGCCCGCGCTAACCGGGTGCCAGACCAGTAAGTCCTCGATCGAACCGTCGAGTGCAGCGGCGCGGATATCGTCGTGCGACAAGGTTTCGCGAAAGCCCACCCCCAACGTCGCGCCGGGTTCGGCGCCGATCACCAGCCAGCATTCTTCCTTGCCATTCGCGCCGTGGCCGGAAGCGCGCGCCTGGTCGTCGTCGGGGTGGACCTGGACCGAGAGCTTTTCGCTGGTGAAGATGTATTTGACCAGCAGGCTGGGCAGTTCTGGCGGGGACTCGAACCAGATTTCGCCGATTTTCTCGCCCGGCGGCGCGGTGAACGGCGCGGGCAGCAGTTCGCGCCCCCATGGCTTGGCAACTTCGCGGATAGGCAGTCCGCTCATTGGTTGACCGCTCCGTGGAGCTTACCGACCTTTTGCGCACCCTCGGCGGTGGTGACCAGCACCTCGTCGCCGTCGATCACGATGATCAGGTCGCTGGCGCCGATAACCGACACCCGCGGTCCGTCGCTGGTGACCATCACGTTGGTGCAGTCGACCAGTTCGACCCGGCCATCGTGGGCGTTGCCGGCCTCGTCCCGAGCGAGCGCGGCGTGGAGCGCCTGCCAGTTGCCGATGTCGGACCAGGCCATGTCGGCGTGGACCATCGCGGCGCGGATGGTGTTTTCCATCACCGCGTAATCGACCGATTCGCTGTCGATCTGGGCGAAGGCTTGTGCATCGGGGTGGAACCGACGTCCGTCCGCCGCCCCGCGATTGACCGCCTCGCGCGCTGCGGCGGCGATGCGCGGGCGATATTGCTCGAGTTCGCTCAGGAAGGTGCCCGCGGTGAACGCAAATATCCCTCCGTTCCAGTGGTATCCGCCCTGGGCCAGAAAACCCTGCGCGGTGGCAAGATCGGGCTTTTCGACGAAGCGCGAGACCCTGAAGCCCGCGTCACCCAGAGACTCGCCCTGGCGGATGTAGCCGAACCCGGTTTCGGGCGCGGTCGCCTGAATCCCGAACGCGACCAGCCAGCCATCGCGCGCCAGTGCGGCAGCGCCCAGCGCTGCGACGGTGAACGCGGCGCAATCGCCGATGTGATGGTCGCTGGGGCAGACCAGCATCACTGCGTCGGCGGGCAGGCGTAGCGCGGCCAGCGCAATCGCGGCGGCGGTGTTGCGAGCTTGCGGCTCGACGATCACCTGGGCGGCGGCATCGACCAGTTGGGCCTCGACGTGGGTCAGGTGCCGGGTGCCCGTGACGACCACTGGAGGCGCGAAATCATCGCTGCCCATGCACCTTTGCTGGGTGGCCTCGAACAGCGTGTGCTCACCCACCAGCGGCAGGAACGGCTTGGGTTTGGTGACGCGGCTGCGCGGCCACAGCCGCGTGCCGCTACCGCCGCACAGGATGACGGGGACGATCTTGGTCATGAAACTGGGCAATCCTGCGGTGGGTCTGAGTGTTGGACTTGCGGCATCAACGCGCGGTCATTCCATCAGTGCCAGAATGTCTTGCACCGATGCGGTGGCAAAGCCCACCGCGCTGTCAGAGATACCATAGGGAATGTGGAGTTGCTCGCCGACCAGCAAAGCGCCGCAGGTGTAGATCACGTTGGGGACATAGCCCGAACGGTCGGCATCGATCGCGGTCAGCACCGGCCGCGCGCTGCGGGCGATGACTTTGGACGGGTCCTTCAGATCGAGCAGCGCGCAGCCCAGCGCGTATTTGCGCATCGCTCCCACGCCATGGGTGAACAGCAGCCAGCCTTTATCGGTGCGGATCGGGCTGCCGCAATTGCCGATCTGGATGAATTCCCACGGGTACTTCGGCCCCATCAGCTTTTCGCCGTCCGAATCCCACGTTTCCAGCGTGTCCGAGCGGATCAGGTAGAGGTTCTTGCCGTCCTGCCGCCCGACCATCGCGTAGTGGCCGTCGATCTTTTCGGGAAACAGCGCCATCCCCTTGTTGCGCCCGGCGCGGCCGTGGATTGGCTCAAGCTTGAACTGCGTGAAATCGCGGGTGCGCAGCAGCTCGGAGCGGATCGAATGGCCGCTGTAGGCGGTGTAAGTGCCGATCCATTCGTAATCCTTGTCGCCATGATCAAAGCGCACCAGGCGCAAATCCTCGAGCCCATTGCGCTGCTGGTCGGTCACCGGGAAGATCACGGTGTTCGACAGGCTGCTTTCGGGATGGCGGTTAACGACGATCCCGTCGATCCCATCGGTCAACGAGGTTACGTCTTCGGTCACTGCGGTGGCGAATGGCCCCTGCGGCCACAACGCAAATCGCCCGTCGTCGTGCGCGATCCCTTCGCGGAACGAGACCGAGCTGATGTGGCCCTCGCCCACTGCGCGAAGGCTCATGATAAAGCGGCAGGCGTCGCCGCTCATTCCCGACTGGTCGGGGTGGGGCACGATCGACGGGTTC
>JANMPV010000132.1:0-6299 GCA_031370045.1 Novosphingobium sp.
GCTCGCAGCCCTCGCTGGCGCTCGGGATAGTCCCTCGACTTCGCTCGGGAGGAACGGTTTAGGTTGCAAACCCGAAATGACCGACGTTCTCACCGCCTACGAAGCGCTCATAACCGCGGGCGAATTGCGCCCCGATCCCGAGCAGGCCGCCGCCGCCCGCCGCCTCGCGACTTTGCAGGACGAGCTTGAGGCCGACGCCAAACCAAGCCTGTTCTCGCGCCTGCTCGGCAGCAAGCCCGCCTCCCCGCGCGGGGTGTACCTGTGGGGCGGCGTGGGCCGCGGCAAGTCGATGCTGATGGACCTGTTCCACGACCAGCTTGGCATCGCCGCCAAACGCCGCGCGCACTTCCACGAGTTCATGATCGAGGTCCACGCGCGCATCCGCGACGAGCGCAAGAAGGAAAGCGGTGATCCCATCGCCCCGGTTGCGGCGGGGATCGCGCACGATCTCAAATGCCTCGCGTTCGACGAGATGGTGGTCAATAATTCGGCCGACGCGATGATCATGAGCCGGCTGTTTACCGCGCTGATCGAGACCCACGGGGTGACCATTGTCACCACCTCCAACCGCGCCCCTTCCCAACTCTACAAGGACGGCCTCAACCGCGAGCATTTCCTGCCGTTCATCGCGCTGATCGAACAGCGGCTTGACGTGCTGCCGCTCAACGGCCCGGTCGATTACCGGCTCGAGCGGTTGGGCGGGGCGGACACCTGGTATGTGCCGAACGGTCCGGATGCGACTGCGGCGACCCGCGAGATATTCTTCCGCCTGACCGATTATCCGCCCGAGGATTCCGAACACGTCCCCGCCGCCGATCTCGACCTGGGCGGCGGCCGCCTGCTTCGCGTGCCCAAGAGCCTCAAGGGCGCGGCGGTGTTCAGCTTCAAGCGCTTGTGCGGCGAGGCGCGCGGGGCGGCGGATTACCTGGCGATCGCGCGGCATTACCACACCGTGATTCTCGTCGGAGTGCCACGCCTGGACGCAGACCAGCGCAACGAGGCGGCGCGGTTCGTGACGCTGATCGACGCGCTGTACGAGCACAAGGTCAAACTGATCGCCAGCGCCGATGCCGAGCCGGGCGACCTGTACGCCAAGGGAGCCAATGATATTGGAGGGGGGCGCTTCGAGTTCGAGCGCACGATCAGCCGCCTGATGGAAATGCAGAGCGCCGCCTACCTCGCGCTGGGGCATGGCGAGGATTGACGGCATCTCGATCGGATCAGAGACAACGGCTATTGATATGTTGTAACATAACGACTATCGGGCTTGATAACATCTGCCACTAAGGTCCGCCCCTTGCGCCTACTCCTAGCGTCCACCGCCCTGTCGCTCGCACTGCCCGGGCTTGCCGCCGCACAGACCGCGCCCCCTCCGCCCGCAGCCGATGCTGACGATCCCCAAGCTGGCAGCGACATCGTCGTCACCGCCCGGCGGCTTGACGCGGCGCGCGATGCGATTGATCCATCGATCGGCGCAAACACCTTTGCGTTCGATCGCACCCAGCTCGATAACCAGCCCGGTGGCGCCGATCTCAACCTCAAGGGGGTGCTTCTCCAAGCCCCCGGGGTCGCCCAGGATTCCGACGGCGACGGCGATATCCACATCCGCAACGAGCACGGCAACATCCAGTACCGGCTCAACGGCGTGACCGTTCCGCAAGGCTTCTCCGGGTTCGGGGCGCTGGTCGATCCGCGCATTGCTTCGTCGATCGAGGTCATCACCGGTGCGCTGCCCGCACAATATGGCTTTCGCACCGCGGGCATCGTCAACCTCAAGACCCGCACCGACAGCTTCGATTTCGATGGCAACATCGGGGCTTATGGCGGCAGCAACAATTCGATCCAGCCCAGCGTGACGCTGCGCGACGGCTTGGGCTCGTTCAATTACTTTGTTTCGGGCAGCTACCTGCGCAACGACCAGGGGGTCAGCAATCCGACCCCGGCGAGAGACGCGATCCACGACCATACCGAGCAATATCGCGGCTTCGCGTTCCTGTCGGACGTGCTCGACGACAGCAGCCGGATCAGCGCATTCGGCGGGGTGTCTTATGGAACCTTTCAAATTCCCAATGTCCCCGGGGTGCCTCCGCAATTCACGCTCAACGGCAAGAGCACCTTCGATTCGGCGCGACTGAACCAGAACCAGCGCCAGCAATCGCAGTTCGGCGTGCTGACGTACCAGCATTCGAGCGACCGGGTGGACTTCCAGATCGCGCCGTTCGTGCGTTATGCCCGCGCACGCTTCACCCCCGATCCGGCAGGCGGCAACCTGATTTTCAACGGCGGCGACAGCGATCTTTCGCAGTCGAGCCTGGCCTGGGGCGCTCAGGCCGACGCCGGAATCAAACTGGGCGATCGGCATAATCTGCGCGCCGGGCTGTTCTACCAGCGCGAGCGAACCAAAACCGACAGCATCAACCGGGTGTTTGCGGTCGATGCAGCGGGCAATCAGGCGAGCGACGTCCCGATCGTGATTGCGCTTGGGCAAAGTCAGTCGGGGACTTCATTCGGCGCCTATCTCCAGGATGAGTGGCAGCCGACCGATACTCTCACGGTCAATCTGGGCGTGCGCTATGATCGCTCCGATGCACTGGTGCGAGAGGATCAGCTCAGTCCGCGGTTCGGCGTGGTGTGGAAACCCGCCAGAAATACGACGTTCCACGCGGGCTACGCGCGATATTTTACGCCGCCGCCGATCGAACTGGCGGCATCGCAATCGTTAGGGGCGTTCGATGGAACCACGGGTGAATCTGCGGTCAAGCTCGCGGATCCGATCCGCTCCGAACGCGAGCACAACTTCGACGTTGGGGTGCAGCAGTTCGTCACCCCCCAACTTAGCGTAACGCTGGATACCTATTACAAGATCAAGACCAACCTGCTCGATGAGGAAAACCTGGGCGCAACGCTGATCCAGTCGCCCTTCAACTATGGCAAGTCGCATTCGTGGGGGGTCGAAGCGGGTCTCAATTTCGAAAGCCAAACCGTCGAATTCTACGCCAACATCGCCCGGGGCGACCAGAAGGCGAAAAACATCGTCTCCAATCAGTTCTTCTTCGATCCCGGCGATCTCTCTTACATCGCCAACAACTACATTTTTACCGACCACTCGCAGAAATGGACTGGATCGGCGGGCGGTGCGCTCAAACTGATCGACGGTCTGGGCAAGCTGACGCCCTCGTTCGATCTGATTTACGGCAGTGGCCTGCGCAAGGACGACCCGGCGGGAATCGTGCCCAACGGAGGGACCGTCTCGCCCTACGTCCAGGTCAATATCGGGCTTTCGCAAGCGATCGGCGACGAGGAACATTCGTGGACCTTGCGGCTCGACGTCACCAACCTGTTCGACAAGGTCTATCTGCTGCGCGACGGTTCGGGGGTCGGTGCCGGACAACCGCAGTATGGCCCGCGCCGCGGCTATTTCGTAGGGTTGCGCAAGGCGTTCTGAACTGTGGACCTTTGGCTGTGGCGGAGTCATGCCTGCGCCAACTGAAAGGACCACCATGAATCGAGCCACTGCCCAAACGCTGTCGAAGGTCCCCGCGGTCACGCTCGGCTTCTGGATCATCAAGATCCTGGCCACCACTCTGGGCGAGACCGGCGGCGACAGCGTATCGATGTCGTGGCTGGGGGAAACCACCCCGACTGCGGGTCAGGCGGGGCTCAATGGCTATCTGCTCGGTACCGCCATCTTCGGGCTGCTGCTGGCCGTGCTGGTATGGATCCAGGTGCGTGCGCGTACCTTCAATCCGTGGCTCTATTGGGCAACGATCATCGCCTCGACCACCGCGGGGACGACGCTCGCCGATTTCTGCACCCGTTCGCTGGGGATCGGATACCCCGGCGGATCGCTGCTGTTGTTCGCGCTGGTCCTGATATCGCTGTTCACCTGGCACCGCTCGCTGGGCACGATCGCAGTCGAAAGTATCACCACGCCGCGTGCCGAGACGTTTTACTGGGTCACGATCACTTTCTCGCAGACGCTTGGAACCGCACTGGGCGATTGGGTCGCCGATGCAGGCGCGGGGTATGCGGGAGGCGCGGCGATCTTCGGCGCGGGGCTGGCGGTGCTCGCCGCGCTGTATTTCCTGACCAAGACTTCGCGGGTGCTGCTGTTCTGGGCGGCGTTCATCCTCACCCGCCCGCTGGGCGCAACCGTCGGCGATTTCCTCGACAAGCCACTGGCCAAGGGCGGGCTCGACCTGAGCCGCCCGGTGGCGACTGCAGCGCTGGCAGTAGCGATCATCCTGCTGATCGTGCTGTTGCCGCAACGGGCCGGTTCGCACCCGGGCGAGGCCCTTGCACCGACCCGGCCCGACCCCATCTAGGCGCTATTCCGGCGGCAACACCCCGCCGAGGTGGAATACCCGATGATCGATATCCGACCGTTCGCCGGTCTCGGCCACGCCGACCACGGCTGGCTAAACGCCGCGCATCACTTCAGCTTCGCCGATTATCACGATCCCGCCCGGATGGGTTGGGGTGCGATCCGGGTGTGGAACGACGACACTATCGCCGCGCAAAGCGGCTTCCCGCCGCACGGCCACACCGACATGGAGATCGTCACGTTCGTGCGCCGCGGCGCGATTACCCACAAGGATAGCCTGGGCCACACCGGCCGCACCGGCGCGGGCGACGTCCAGGTGATGAGCGCAGGGACCGGGATCACCCACGCCGAATACAACCTCGAAGGCGAGCCGACCACACTGTTCCAGATCTGGATCATGCCCGATCGCCGCGGCGAACAGCCGTCATGGGGCCAGCGCGCGTTTCCCGAGGCCGACCGTGCGGGCCAATGGGTGACGCTGGCGGGCGATGTTGCCAAGGACGCCACGAACGATGACGGCGTGCTGCCGATCCGCGCCGATGCCCGCGTGCTCGCCGCCCGGCTGAGTGCAGGCGAGACCCTCGACTACGCGCCCGATCCCGCGCGCCACCTCTATCTGGTGGCGCCGACCGGGCGGATCACGATCAACGGCCAACTCGCCAATCCGCGCGACGGAGTTGCGGTGACCGGTGAGGCGAAACTGGAAATCCGCGCCGAGGACGATGCCGAAATCGTGCTGGTGGACGCGCGCTAACGCGCAACCAGTTTGCTTTGCGCGCTGACCAGGCGCTGCATCAGCTTGAGGTCCTGCTCGCGCAGCTGAAGCGCGCTTTCGGCCCAATGGTCGACGATGCGTTTGAGCTCGGCGAGCGGGACATGGCTGCTTTCACGCATCGCCCGCTTAGCCCCGACCAGCCCGGTGTGGCGGCGCGTGTTGCGGGCAATGAATGCGCGCGTTGCGGCCAGCCCGGTGCCGTCGTCGACGACTTCCTGAACGATGCCCAGATCGTACATATCTTGCGCCGAATAAGTTTTGTTCGAAAGGATCATCCGGTCGGCTGCGGCGGTGCCAACCTTGCGTGAGAGCATCGCGTGCGCGCCCATCCCGGGGAACAGACCGAACATCGTTTCGGGCAGGCCAAAGGTCGCGTCGCGCTCGGCGATAACGTAATCGAACGACAGCAGCGCCTCGAACCCGCCGCCCAGCGCGGCCCCCTGGACCAGCCCGATGGTGAGGATCGGGAGGTCGAGTGCGTTGATATTGCGGTGCAGGATTTCAACGCAGCGGTATCCATATCGGACCAATCCGGCGCGATCGCCGCTGCGGATCATGCGATTGAACAGGTCGAGGTCGCCGCCAAAGCAGAACACTCCGGGGGCTCGACTACCCAGCACCAGGTATTTGAGCGGGGTGCGCCCTTCGCCAAAACCGGACAAGATCAGGCGCTGCCAGTCCTCGAAATCCTCAAGCATCGCCGGAGTGAAGCTGGGGCGCCCGGCAGGACGCATAAAAGTCCACAAAACTTCATCTGCCGGCTCGTACAAAACGTCCAGCTCGTTCAATTGAAACAGTTTTTCTGGCAATGCGAGGCGCTGCCTGGCATCGTGTGCAAAGTCCGCAGTTGGGCTGTCGAAAAACAGCGCCCGCGTGTCTTCGCTGCTGGCCAAATTCCGCACGTTGTCGAGATCGGCGACCATGCGATCCATTCGTTTACCCCTGTTTTCGACCCTGTCTTACGCCGACAAATTCCCTCAAGTCGGCGTAAACGTTATGGAAAGTATGTCACAGTTGGATCGTTTGGCAATGGTCAAACGGACATGCTCCAATTCGGACGGGTCATTCGCTCCGCGCGCGGAACAGCGTCCACGCCATGGTAAACGTCACCACGGCGGCGCCGAGCATCGGGAGAATGTGTTTCAAAACGAGATCGCTGGGCAGATCTTTCAGGAACACACCCTCGCTGATCACGATCAT
>JANMPV010000022.1:0-15703 GCA_031370045.1 Novosphingobium sp.
CCGGACGGGAACCGAAGAGGCCGCCCGGGCAACCGGGCGGCCTTTTGCTGTCCGGAAATCATTTTCCTACATTTGTAGGATGTGGTTTGGTCCGCGCCATGCCGACCAATCGCGTTTCTCCTGCCGCCGCCGCGCCACGCCCTGTTCCAGGCGAAGCGAAACGCGCTGCGCGGCCCGGTTTGCGACCCGGCTTTTTCTTCGCCCTGGACAGTGGTCCATGTGGTCCACGGGTGCGGATCGGGCCGCGAATCAGCAGGCTCGGTTGCGCCAAACCGGTTGCAACTGTAACGGCCTGACTCGAAGGAGACCTCCCATGCGCGTTGGAACCGTTCGCGAGATTAAGAACCACGAATACCGCGTCGGGCTGACCCCCGAAAGCGCGCGCGAACTTGTCGTCAGCGGTCACGAAGTTTGGGTCGAGACCGGCGCGGGGCTGGGGATCGGCGCCTCGGACGAAGACTACAAGGCGGCGGGCGCGGCGATCCGGCCCGATGCCAAAACCGTGTTCGATGGTGCCGAAATGATCGTCAAGGTCAAGGAGCCGCAGCCGGTCGAATGCGCGATGCTGCGTCGCGGCCAGGTCCTTTATACCTATCTCCACCTCGCTCCCGATCCCGACCAGACTGCCGCGCTGATCAAATCGGGGGTCACCGCAATCGCTTATGAGACGGTTACCGGGCCCGGTGGAACCCTGCCGCTGCTCAAGCCGATGAGCCAGGTCGCGGGGCGGATGAGCATCCAGGCGGGTGCCACCGCGCTGGAGAAGGCGCACGGCGGGCGCGGGGTGCTGCTGGGCGGGGTGCCCGGCGTGCTGCCGGGCCGCGTGCTGGTGATCGGTGGCGGCGTGGTCGGCTTCAACGCCGCGCAGATGGCGGTCGGGCTGGGCGCCGACGTGACCATCCTCGATCGCGATCCCGAGGTGCTCGAACGCCTCGGCAACCACTTTGAAAGCCGCGCCAAGACGCGCTTTTCCAACCGCGCCAACATCCAGCAGATGATCTGCGAGGCCGATCTGGTAATCGGCGCGGTGCTCGTCCCCGGCGCCGCGGCGCCCAAGCTGGTGACGCGCGATATGCTCAAGTGCATGATGCCCGGGGCGGTGCTGGTCGATGTTGCGATCGACCAGGGCGGCTGCTTCGAGACCAGCCATGCGACCACGCACCAGGACCCGACTTACGTGGTCGATGGGGTGGTCCACTATTGCGTCGCCAACATGCCTGGCGCGGTGGCGCGGACCAGCACGTATGCGCTCAACAATGTGACCCTGCCGCACGCCCTGAAGATCGCCGACGCTTTCGACGGTCCGGGGGGCTGGCAGGATGCGCTGCGCCGCAATCCGCACCTCGCCGCCGGGCTCAACGTCCACGATGGCAAAGTGACCTATCAGGCGGTGGCCGAGGAGCTCGGCTATCCGTTCGTGCCGGTCGCCGAGGTACTTGGCTGATAATTATACCCGAGAGTTCGCCATAACTTAACCACCCGGTTACGCCGACCAGGTATTTCCTGCCCGATGGAGCCAGGACTTGTCAGGACGCTGCTTGGGCGGCTGCTGTTTGCGCTGGCCGCGTTGCTGGCGACGCCTGCAGTCGCGCAAGGCTTTGCTCCAGGATCGCAGTGCCATGCCGGGGCGCGGCTGGACGAGACCTATGCGATGATCGCAGCCAGCCCGGCGCGGTGGACGTGCGGCGCGCGCGACTGGTCGATCGCCCCGCAGCGGGTGTTCATCCGCTTCGATCTGCGCGGGGTCGAGCAAGCGCCTGCTCGGTTCGATACGCGCATCGCAAATTTTTCCGCGCTTCGCCTGACCACGATCGAGGCGTCGGGGCGCAGTGTGTCACGCAGCTATGCCCTCGACGAGATGACCCCTGCTGCCGGTACCTGGCGGATGTCGGCGCCGCTCGCGGGTGAACTCGGCGGCGCACCGGCGGTGGTGGCCCAGATCGACCGGCCCCATTTCGCCGCAGTGTTGACCCAGGCGGAATTGCACGCTGCGGAGCCGCCGATGACCGATCGCTGGCCGATGCTCGAACTCGGGGTCGCTGCGATTTGCGGACTGCTGATTGGTCCGTTGCTGTTCAACCTGGCGTTCTATCGCGCGCTGCGCGAACCGTTCCTGCTGTGGCAGGCGATGGCGGTCGGGTTCATGCTCTGCCAGACTTTGATTGCCACCGGGCTGGCTGCGCGCCTGACCGGTGCCCCTCTCAGCGTCCTGGTCCCGCTGGCGACACTCACATTCGGCGCGGCGGTGGCGGCGTCGGCTTTGTTTTCGATCGATTTCATCGAGCGTGCCTGTCTCGATCCGGTCCACCGCTGGGCAATGCACGCCACGGTCCCGTGGATCGCGCTTATTTCGCTGGCTTATGTCGTCGTTCCCGAAGGCTTGCGCGCAATCGCGCCGCGGCTGTATTTCGGGGGCTTCGCCCCGGTCCTGGCGGTGTTCGCGTGGGTTATGGTGGTGGCCATGCGAAGGGGAAGCCGCGCAGCCTGCTTCCAGCTGGCGGCGTGGCTGCCGATCATGCTGGTCGGACTCGCCCGGGTGGTCGTGAACGCAGCTTCCACATCGGCCACGCTCGATGCATTCTGGGCCCAGCACCTGGCGGTGGTGGTCGAGGTTCTGGTAGCAACTCTGGGAGTCGCTGATCGCTGCATGGCGCTGCGGATCGAGCGCGACCGCGCGCGCAGCCAGGTCGAGGCGCTGGCCAGCGAGGCCGAGAGCGATGCGCTGACCGGACTGACTAACCGCCGCGCGTTGCAGCACCGCTTCACCGAGCTGCGCGACGCCGGGTTCAGCACGATGGGGGTGATCGACCTCGACCACTTCAAGGCGATCAACGACACCCACGGCCATGCCACCGGCGATGCGGTGCTGCGCGCGGTGGCGGCCGCGCTGGCGCCCGACGACGATACCGTCGCGGTGCGCTATGGCGGCGAGGAGTTCATCCTGCTGCTGCGCGGGCCCGATGCGGCAGAGCGTGCCGAGCGTCGCCGCGCCGCGATCCCGGCGCGGGTCGCGGCTTCCGTGCAGGGGCTCGACCGGATGGTCACCGCGAGCATGGGTCTAGTCGAACAAGCCCTCGAAGTCGGACGCAACAGAGATTTCGCGGCGCTGTTCGCGCATTGCGACCGCCTGCTCTACGAAGCCAAGCACAACGGCCGCAACCGGACGATGAGCGAGCGGCTGCAAGTGTTCACCGAGCGCCGCCGCCGTTCCCGGAGCAAACCCAAGCCTTCTCAGGCGGCGTAGAACGGGGCGGCGATCTCGGGGCGGACGCGGCACAGGCGTCCGCTCGCCCGATCGAGCAGCGCCCAGGTGCTGCGCGCGGAAACGATGGCCTTGCCCTGCGCATTGCTGAACACCACACAGCGATCGAACTGCGCGCCGCGCGGCGGGCCGGGGATGAAGGTCTCGGCCGCCACGCTCTCGCCCGCGCCGATATTGCCGCGATAGTCGATCTCGTGTCGGGTCACGACCCACACGTAAGCCGCCACCTGGTGGGGCGCTGCGACTGCCTGCCAATGCGCGGTAGCGATGGCTTGCACCCATTCAAGCCACACCGTGTTGTTGACATGGCCCAGCTCGTCGATGTGTTCGGGGAGGGCGGTGAAGGTCATGCCATAGCGGCTGCTCACCCCCGCAGCCCCAATTGCCACAAGATGAAAGCGAACTCCTCCGCCGTCTCACGCAAGCTTTCGAACCGGCCCGATTTGCCGCCGTGGCCTGCACTCATGTTGGTCTTGAGCAGCAGCTCGTTGGCGTCGGTCTTCAGCTCGCGTAGCCGCGCGACCCACTTGGCAGGCTCCCAGTAGGTGACGCGCGGATCGTTGAGCCCGGCGGTGACCAGCAGCGGCGGATAGGCCTGCGCGCGCACATTATCGTACGGCGAATAGCCGCGGATCAGCTCGAACGCTGCGGCGTCCTCAATCGGATTGCCCCATTCGGGCCATTCGCCCGGAGTCAGCGGCAGCGTGGCATCGAGCATCGTGGCCAGCACATCGACAAACGGCACATGCGCCACCGCCGCGCCCCACAGCGCGGGGTCGCTGTTGAGCACCGCGCCAACCAGTTCGCCGCCCGCCGATCCGCCCGAAATGCTGATCTTGCCGCTTTGGGTAAAGCCGCGTGCGATCAGGCCTTGGGCGCTGTCGACGAAATCGGTGAAGGTGTTGCTGCGGCGTTCCAGCTTGCCCGCCTTGTACCACGCCCGCCCCAGATCGTCGCCGCCGCGGATGTGCGCGATGGCGTAGGCAAAGCCTCGGTCGACCAGGCTCAGCCGGGTGGTCGAAAAGCCGGGGTCGATCGAGATGCCATAGGCGCCGTAGCCATAGAGGTGGAGCGGGCCACCTCGCTGGCGGTCCTTGCGGTAGACCACGCTGACCGGGATCGCGGTGCCGTCACGCGCGGAGATGTCGAGGCGTTCGGTGGTGTAAAGCGATGCGTCGTAGCCCGAGGGGATTTCCTGGACTTTCAGCACTTCCATCGTCCGCGCGGCGACGCTGTAGTCGAACACCGATGCGGGGCTGACCATGCTCTCATAGCTCAGCCGCAAGGTATCCATCGCCCATTCGGGGTTGTCGCCCAGCCCGGCTGAATAACTCGCCTCGGGAAACACGATCGGCTCGATCTTCGCGGGATCGTCGTAATAGCGTACCTCGATCGTATCGAGCCCGCGCACCCGGCCTTCGGTGACGTAGAAATCGCGGAAAAGCTCGAAGCCGGTCAAATAGAACTCGTCGGTGCCTTCGACCAGCGTGGTCCATTCGCCCGGCGCGGCCAGCGGCGCGGTGGCGAGGCGGAAGTTCTCGTGGGTGTCGTTGGTGTGGAAGAACAGCACATCGTCACGCTCATCGACATCGTATTCGACCCCGGTTTGGCGCGGGCGGACCAGGATCGGCGGCGCCAGCGGATCGGCGGCGGGGATCAGACGCACCTCGCTGGTCTCGTGATCGCTCGTCCCGATGATCAGCCACTTCTCGTTGGCCGAAAGCGAGCTGCCGACGCGAAAACCCTCGTCGTCCTCGTGCAACAGTTCGACATCGGCGGACAGCGGCTGGCCGAGCCAGTGGAGTCGGGCGTTGTCGGTGCGCCACTGCTCGTTCGCCAGCGAATAGACGATGCCGGTGTCATCCGCGACCCACACCAGCCCCGAAAGCGTGCCGGGAATCTCGTCAGCGAGTACCTCGCCCGTGGCGATCACCTTGACCTTGGCGGTGAAGCGTTCGGAGCCGTTGTCGTCCACCGACCATGCGAGCAGCTTGCCGTTGCTCGACACGCTGATCGCGCCGAGCCGGAAGTATTCGTGCCCCTCGGCCAGCGCGACTTCGTCGAGGATCAGCTCATCGGGTCCGCCTGCCACTGGCCGCCGCCACCACTTCTTGTACTCGGCACCTTCCTCGAACTCGATCCAGTAGAGCCAGTCGCCATCCTTTTGCGGGACCGACTTGTCGGCCTCCTTGATTCGCCCGCGCATTTCCTTGAGCAGCGTTTCGACCAGCGGCTGGTGCGGCGCCATCTGCGCCTCGAACCAGGCGTTCTCGGCCTCAAGGTGGGCGAGGATTTCGGCGTCCTTGACCTCGGGATAACCCGGATCGCGCAGCCAGGCGTAATCGTCGCTCACGGTCTGGCCGTGGTGGGTGACGGTGGAGGGTTTCTTCGCGGCGACAGGAGGTGTGGCAAGAGTCATCGCGCGGCCCTATGATGCTGGCCATGCCCTCGCAACCCGGACTCGACTTATGCTGATGCACACCCATGAAGCGCGGCTCGACGCGCTGCGCCAGGAACTCAAGCGCCAGAACCTCGACGGGTTCGTCATCCCGATCTCTGACGAGCACATGAGCGAGTACGTCGGCGCCTATGCCCAGCGGCTGGCGTGGCTGACCGGGTTTGGCGGCTCGGCGGGAACCGCGGTGGTGCTCAAGAACAGCGCCGCGATGTTTGTCGACGGGCGTTATACGCTGCAAGTGCGCGACCAGGTCGACGGGCGGCTGTGGGATTACCAGAGTGTGCCGCAGACCAGCGTTGCCCGGTGGCTCGGCGAGAACGCGGCCGCAGGCGCACGGATCGGCTACGACGCCTGGCTCCACGGCAAACCGTGGGTGACCGCCGCGCACCAGGCGCTGGCGGAAACCGGCGCCGAACTGGTCGCGGTCACCGCCAACCCGGTCGATGCGGTGTGGCAGGATCGCCCCGAACCTTCGGACGCCCCGGCCACGATCCACACTACCGAACACGCGGGCCTGTCGAGCCTGGAAAAGCGCGCCGAAATCGCCGAATGGCTGACCGCCAAAAAGCTCGATGCGGTGGTCATCGCCGCGCTCGATTCGCTCGCGTGGCTGTTCAACATCCGCGGCGCCGATGTCGAGCGGACGCCGGTGGCGCTGGGCTATGCGCTGGTCCACGCCGACGGCACCGCCGACTTGTTCATGCCGCAAGCCAAGCTGCCCGCTGAAGTCCGCGCGCATTTGGGCAACGCCGTCAGGATACACCCGCGCGAGGCGTTCGTCCCTGCGCTGGGCGATCTGGCGGGCAAGCGCGTCGGGGTCGATCCCGAACGCTCGGTCAAGGCGATCTTCGCCGCGCTGGAGGCCGCCAATGCCACAATCGTCGAACTGCGCGATCCCTGCGTGCTGGCCAAGGCAGTCAAGAACCCCGCCGAGCAAGCGGGGCATCGTTCGGCACAGGCGCGCGACGGTGCCGCTCTCAGCCGGTTCCTCCGCTGGGTGACAAGCGAAGCCCTCGCCGGGGGCGTTACCGAACTGTCCGCCGCCGCCCGGCTGCAAGCCGAGCGCGAGAAAACCGGCACGCTCAAGGACTTGTCGTTCGATACGATCAGCGGTGCCGGACCCAACGGTGCGGTGGTCCACTACCGGGTCAGCGAAGAGACCAACCGCACGCTCGCGCCCAACAGCGTCTATCTGGTCGATTCGGGCGGGCAGTATCTCGATGGCACCACCGACGTTACGCGCACGGTGTGGATCGGGCCTGACGCACCCCCCACCGAGGTCAAGGACCGCTTCACCCGCGTGCTCAAGGGCCACATCGCTCTGGCCCGCGCGGTGTTTCCGCATGGCACCACGGGCAGCCAGCTCGACGCGTTCGCGCGGCAGTACCTGTGGGCCGCCGGGCTCGATTATGCCCATGGCACCGGCCACGGAGTGGGCAGCTTCCTGGCGGTCCACGAAGGTCCGCAACGGATCGCCAAGTCCGTCGGCGGCCAGGCCGGAACCGAGCAGGAGCTGTTGGCCGGGATGATCCTTTCCAACGAGCCGGGCTATTACAAGTCGGGCGAATACGGCATCCGGATCGAGAACCTGGTGCTGGTCGAACCGCGCGAGATCGTGGGCGCCGAAGCGCCGTTCCTCGGCTTCGAAACGCTGACTTTCGCCCCGATCGACCGGGCGCTGGTCGCGACCGAACTGCTGACGCCAGAAGAGACCGCATGGTGGAACGGCTACCACGCCGATGTACTGGCGAAGCTTGGCCCGCAGCTGGCGGGCGGTGACAGGGCTTGGCTCGAAGCGGCTTGCGCGGCCTTGTGAGCACGCAATTGTTCCTGTAATGTTCCACACGAGTCGCGCGGCAGGAGAGCAAGCATGATCGGATACGTCACAGTCGGCACCAACGACCTCGAACGCGCGGCCAAGTTCTATGACGCGATCGCCGCCGAAATGGGCACCGCACGGATGATGGAGTTCGACAGCTTTATCGCTTGGGGCAGCGCGGGCGGCGCTGCGGGGATCGCCGCCACCAAGCCCCATGATGGCAAGTCGGCGAGCGTCGGCAACGGGGTGATGGTGGCGTTCGAGGCCAAGGACAACGATCAGGTCCAGCGGCTATACGACATCGCGCTGGCCAATGGCGGCAGCGACGAGGGCACGCCGGGTCCGCGCGGCGAGGGATTTTATGCCGCCTATTTCCGTGATCCCGATGGCAACAAGCTCAACGCCTTCGTGATGGGCTGAACGAAGCGGCGGTGCGCCGGGGCATTGCCTTGCGTATTGATGAACGCAATGGTTCGAACGCGACAAATTGCGACAAAACCGACGGTTTCCGGCATAATCGAGCGACATCGCAACCTTAGGCAGACAAACAGAAGCCGTGTTCGGGTCAGGCCCTTCCCTCCCCCTTTCGACTTGACCCCGGGCACGTCTTCACGCGTTTTGTGCGAATCAGGAGAATGTTCGCGATGAAAATGATCATTCCGGCGCTTGGCGCCGCCACCATGGCCTTGGCCCTCGGCGCTGCCGCTTATGCTGCGCCCGGCGCTATGCGGCATGGTCCCGATGCCAATGGCGACGGCACGCTGACCCGCGCCGAAGTGTCGGCCCAAGTGGCCGAACGCTTCGCCAAGGCCGACGCCAACGGCGACGGTGTGCTCAACGAAGCGGACAAGGCCGCTCGCATGGGCCAGATGTTCGACAAGATCGACACCGACAAGAATGGCTCGATCAGCCGCGCCGAGTTCGTCGCCGCGCACAGTGCGATGGGCGGCGAGCATGGCGGCATGGATACGGGCGGCGACCATAAGATGGGCAAGCATGGTCCAGGTATGGGCGGACACCGCATGGCTATGGGTAGCGGCGGTCCCGGCATGATGCTGCGGATGGCCGATGCCAACAACGATGGCGCGGTCACGCGCGACGAGGCGATGGCTGCCGCGCTTAAGCACTTCGACAAGATGGACGCCAACAAGGACGGCCAGGTGACCAAGGTCGAACGTCAGGCCGCGATGAAGGCCATGATGGGTGCGCGAAAGCAGGGCAACGGCGGTGCTATGTCCCCGCCGACCCACGACGACAAGTAGCCTGAGCATCGGGCGCGGCATGGCGGCATCGACCGAATCCGCGCCCACTCGGCTGCTCATCGTCGATGACGAAGCTGCGTTGCGCGAACCCCTGGCGGACTATCTGGTCCGCCAGGGGTTCGCCGTGACCCAGGCCGCCACCGCCGCCGAGGCACGCAGCCGCCTCGCCCCTAATCATGAGGACGAAACCCCCGACCTCGTCCTGCTGGATATCATGATGCCCGGCGAGGACGGGCTGTCACTGTGCCGCCACCTCGTCGAATCGTGCCAGCTTCCGGTGATCTTCATCACCGCGCGTGGCGAGGCGACCGACCGCATCGTCGGGCTCGAGATCGGTGCCGATGATTATGTGGTGAAACCGTTCGACCCGCGCGAGCTAGTCGCGCGGATCCGCAGCGTGTTGCGCCGTGCGGGCCGTGGTCCCGCGCTCGCCGCCGACGATCTCGACTATGAATTCGAAGGCTGGCGGCTCGATCCACTCAAGCGCCGCCTGGTCGATCCCGAAGGCGCGGTGGTGGCGATCTCGTCGGTCGAATTCCGCCTGCTCCTGACCTTTCTCGACCATCCCCGCCAAGTGCTCGATCGCGATCGCCTGCTCGATATGGTCCAGGGCCGCGAGGCGCATCTGTTCGACCGCGCGGTCGATAACCAGGTCAGCCGCCTGCGCCGCAAGATCGAGGCCGACAACAAGGACCCCCAGTTGATTCAGACCGTCTGGGGCGGCGGCTATCTGTTTGCCGCCGATGTTCGCCGGGTGTCCATTTGATGCGATTGAGGCCGAGGAGCCTGCCCAGAAGCCTTCAGGGTCAGTTGCTGCTCGCAATCGCGCTGGCGTTGCTCGTCGCGCAGGGTCTTAGCGCGGCGCTGATCTATAGTGCCCAGGCCGACCGGCGCGAAGCGGCGCTGGTCTCTGCCGCAGCATTCCGACTGACTGGCGGCGAGGCCCGCGACCGGCCGCGGTTCCCTGGCAGACGCGGGCGCGGCGAACGGATGGGGATTGAGATCGCGCGATCGCCGCCGCAATCTGCGGGTGAACTGCGCGACCTGTCCGCCGAGCGCGCACTGGCCGATATCCTCACCCGCGAAGGCGTCGCGTTCGACCGGGTGATGGTGGTCAAACGTCCGCTTGTGGGCGATACCTATGCGCGCGCCTGGCTGGCCCGCAATCACGACCGGATCATGCAACGGATGCACGAGCCGCCGAGCGAGCTGGTGGTCGCCGCGCTGCGTCGCCCCGACGGGCAGTGGCTCAGCGCGAGGGTGCCGGTGCCGCCAGGCGAGCGCCGCCTGCTGCGCTCGCTGGTGCTCCAGACGCTGTTTACGTATGCCGTGCTGATCTTCGCGGTGGCGCTGGTGCTGCGGCGGATCACCCGCCCGCTGGCCGCGCTGACCCGGCGGATGGAACGCTTTGCCGGAACCCGCGACGGCAGCGAGCCGCTTCCCGTCGAAGGTCCCGACGACGTCCGCCGCCTGATCGCGGCGCACAACGCGCTCGAAACGCGGATCGCAACTTTGCTCGACGAGAAGGATGTGATGCTCGGCGCGATCGGCCATGATCTCAAAACCCCGCTGGCCGCGCTGCGGGTACGGATCGAGAGCGTCGAGGACGATGCCGAGCGCGGCAAGATGGCGGCCACGATTGAGGACATCAATCGCAGCCTCGACGACATCCTCAGCCTCGCCCGCGTCGGCCGCCCGTCCGATCCGCTCGAGCCGACCGAGCTCGGCGCGCTCGCTGCGGCGGTGGTCGAGGAATACGAGGATCGCGGCAAGCCGGTGACGATCGCCGACGGCCCGCGCATCGTCGTGTCCGCGCGCGCCACTTGGCTGCGGCGGCTGCTGCGCAACCTGATCGACAACGCGCTGCGCTATGGGGGGCGGGCGCGGGTCTCGCTGGTTCGCGAAGGGGCTAGGGCGGTGATCCGGATCGAGGACGACGGACCCGGCATTCCCGAGGCGGAGATCGCACGGATGCTCGAACCGTTCACCCGGCTCGAGGCGAGCCGCAATTCGGCGACGGGTGGCGCGGGGCTGGGGCTGACACTCGCCCGTGCGGTGGCCGAACAGCATGGCGGTGCCTTGCGGCTGGCCAACCGGCCAGGCGGTGGGCTCGTAGCAAGCGTTTCGTTGCCTCTGGTCTGACGTTCGTCGAAAGCAGTTCGCAACGTCGGCGCGATTGGCTATGCCTGTGCGGCGAACGAAAACATTACGGGACCGCAATTTCATGTCGATGACCAGGGTGGCACTGGCCGCCGCGCTTTTGCTAGGCGGAACCGCCGCGCTTGCCTTTCCCGCTTCCGCACAAACGGTGTCGGCCCCCCAGCCACTCGCCGAAACCGTGCCCAGCGATCTGCCCCGCGTCGCCCGCCCGTTGCACTACACCATCGCAATCGAACCGGACGCGGCCAAGCTGACCTTCACCGGGCAAAACAGTGCCGAGATCGTGGTGTTTGGGGCAACTCCCGAACTCGCGCTTCACGCCGTCGACCTGGCGATTTCCGAGGCCCGGCTGATACCCTCCGACGGCGGTGCGGCGATCCCGCTCACGATCGCGCTCGATCCCGATAACCAGCTCGCGCGCTTCAAGGCGGCCCAGTCCATCGCGCCGGGGCGCTACACGCTGACGACGCGCTATGCGGGCAAGATTTCCACCCAGGCCAACGGGCTGTTCGCGCTCGATTACAACGACACCGCCAGCGGCGCGCCGCGGCGCGGGCTGTTCACCCAGTTCGAAGCGCCCGACGCGCGGCGCTTCGCGCCGCTGTTCGACGAGCCCAGCTACAAGGCGACCTTCGACCTTTCCGCGATTGTCCCCGCCGCGCAGATGGCGGTCAGCAACATGCCGATCGCGCGCGAGGAACCGCTGGACGGAGGGCGCAAACGCGTGACCTTTGCGACCAGCCCCAAGATGTCGTCGTACCTGCTGTTTTTCGGGCTCGGCGATTTCGAACGGATCGCCAAGAAAGCCAGCAACGGCACCGAAGTCGGCGTGGTTGTTCCCCGCGGCAAGACCGCTCAGGGCAAATATGCGCTCGATACGCTGGCCCAGCTGGTGCCCTACTATTCCACCTACTTTGGGCAGAACTTCCCGCTGCCCAAGCTCGACGAGGTAACCGGCCCCGGCCAGTCGCAGTTCTTCGGGGCGATGGAAAACTGGGGCGCGATCTTCACCTTCGAGTATTTTCTGCTCGACGACCCCGGGCTGACCAGCGCCGCCGGGCGCCAGGGCATCTATACCGGGGTCGCGCACGAGACTGCGCACCAGTGGTTCGGCGATCTGGTGACGATGGCGTGGTGGGACGACCTGTGGCTCAACGAAGGCTTCGCCAGCTGGATGGAGACCAAGGCCAGCGACCATTTCAATCCAACCTGGGGTGCGCTGCTCGATCGCGTCGGCGGGCGTGAGGCGGCGATGGGCCTCGACGGATTCGCGACCACGCACCCGGTAGTCCAGCATATCCGCACGGTCGAGGAAACCAACCAGGCGTTCGACACGATCACCTACCAGAAAGGCGAAGCGGTGATTTCGATGCTCGAGGCCTATGCGGGCGCCGACACCTGGCGCGACGGGTTGCGCGCCTACATGAAAGATCGCGCCTACGGCAACGCGACTACTCAGGACTTGTGGCGCGCGGTGGAAGCCGCCGGTGCAACCGGGCTGACCGCGATCGCCAACGATTTCACCACCCAGCCGGGAATCCCGCTGATCCGCGTGGCCGAGGCGCGGTGCGTGGGCGGGGCGACCCGGCTGGTGCTCGAACAGAGCGAGTTCAGCCGCGATCGCAAGGCCACGGTTGCCGCGCAGCCCTTGCGCTGGCGCGTGCCGCTGTTGCTCACCTCGCTGGGCGGCAAGCCCACCCGGATCGTGCTTGGCGGCGGGCGCGGCGAGGCGACGTTGGCGGGTTGCGCCCCGGTGGTCGTCAACGGCGGCCAGCTTGGTTATTTCCGCACGCTTTATCCCGCCCCCGCGCTGGCGGGACTGACCAAGGCGTTGCCCAAGCTCGCCCCGATCGATCAGCTCGGGCTGGTCAAGGACAACCTCGCGCTGTCGCGCGCCAGCTACCAAGCGATGGCTCCGGCACTCGATCTGCTATCCGCAGTTCCGGCCAGGGGCGACGCCAACGTCGCGGCGGGCGCAGTCGAGGAGTGGAGCACGCTCTATGACAGCCTCGCCGTTGATCCGGCCGAGCAGGCCAAGCTGGGCAAGCTGATCGCCAAGCAGTGGCGCCGTCGGATGACTGCGCTGCGGTTCGAACCGCGCGCGGGCGAGACATTGCCCCAGGCGCAATTGCGTACCGCCTTGATCGCAATGCTGGGCAAGCAGGGCGATCCGGCGGTTGCCGCCGAGGCGCGGCGCCGCTTTGTGGCCCTCGCCGCCAACCCGCGCGCGCTCGACGGGCCGCTCAAGACCGCGTGGCTGCGGATCGTGGCGACCAATGCGACGAGGGCGGAATGGGATGCCCTGGCGGCGCTTGCAAAATCGAGCACAGGGCTGGTCGAACGCTCGACCTATTTCGGGCTGCTCGGCCGGGCGAGCGACCCGGTGCTGGCCCAGGCCACTCTCGATCTCGCGCTCACCGACACCGCGCCCCAAACGACGCGCGCCGCCATGATCCGCCAGGTCGCCGAGAACCATGGCGACCTCGCGTTCGCTTTTGCCATGGCGAACCGGAGCCAGATCGCTGCGCTGATCGATGATTCAGCCAAGGCCAACTATTTCGCCCGGCTCGCCGCCACCGCGCAGAAGCCCGAGACGATCGCCGCACTCGAAAACTTCGCCGCAGGGCTCAAGCCCGACCAGCGCAAGCCGGTAGATCGCACGCTCGGGCAGATCCGCCAGCGGCTGGCCGACAGCGCCGGACAGGTAGCGGGGACCAAGGCGTGGCTGGCGGCGCGCAAATAGCGCGATCCGGCTTGATCATTGGCGACCGCAGCGGGATAGTGGGGCGGTGACCGCGCCTATCGTCGATCCTGTCCCATCCGCAGCCATGCCGGGTTCAGCCATCCTGCCCGCCCGCCCCGAGGCGCTGCGGGTGAGTCCGGCCGACACCGCGGTGATCGTAATCGACATGCAGAACGCCTACGCCAGCGCGGGTGGCTATGTGGACCAGGCGGGGTTCGACGTCGCCCCCGCCGCCGCAGTGATCGGCCAGATCGCGCGTGTGCTGGAAACCGCGCGCGCCGTGGGCATGCCGGTGATCTACCTCCAGAACGGGTGGGATGCCGAGTATGTCGAAGCCGGCACCCCGGCCTCGCCCAACTGGCACAAGTCCAACGCGCTTCGGACGATGCGCGAGCGGCCCGAGCTGGCCGGGCAGCTGCTCGCGCGGGGCGGCTGGGATTACGAGCTGGTCGATACGCTCGCCCCCCAGCCAGGCGACATTCGCCTCCACAAAACGCGCTATTCGGCGTTCTTCAACTCTGCTCTCGATAGCGTGCTGCGCAGCCGCGGGATCAGGACGCTGGTGTTCGTCGGTATCGCCAGCAACGTCTGCGTCGAATCGACGCTGCGCGACGGGTTCCACCTCGAATACTTCGGCGTCATGCTCGAGGATGCGACCCACCACCTCGGCCCCGATTTCGTGCGCGCCGCGACCGTCTACAATATCGAAAAATTTTTCGGCTGGGTCAGCACAGTGGCCGATTTCTGCACGGCAGTGGGCCAGATTCCCGCACAGGAGCCTTGAGGCAAATGCCGTTCGAACCGATCAACCCGTCCCAGTTTCCCACCCCGATCGCGCCCTATTCGGCCGGGGCCAAGGCGGACAACACGGTCTATGTCTCGGGCGTGTTGGCGCTGGGCGAGGGCGGGGCAGTGCTGCATATTGGCGACGCGGCGGCGCAGACACGTCATGTGCTGGACGTCATCCGGATCACGCTGGAGGCGGCGGGAGCGACGCTCGCCGATGTCGCGATGAACCACATTTTCCTCAAGGACCTGGCCGATTACGCCGCGTTCAACGCGGTCTATGCCGAGTATTTCCCCGGCGCCAAGCCCGCACGCTATTGCATCAGGTGCGATCTGGTGAAGCCCGATTGCCTCGTCGAAATCGCCAGCGTCGCGCATCTTGGCTGAGGCTGCGGGCCTCTATTACGAAGTCCATGGCCGCGAGGATCGCGATCCGTTGATCCTTACATCCGGGCTGGGCGGTTCGGCGGACTACTGGAAGCCCAACTTGCGCGCGCTGGCCGAGCACTTCCGGGTCATCGTCTACGACCATCGTGGCACCGGGCGCAGCGACCGGGCGTTGTTGGCAACAGTGACGGTCGACCATCTGGCCGACGACATCGCCGCACTGATGGATGCGCTGGGGATCGCCCGGGCGCACGTGATGGGTCACGCAGCGGGCGGGGTTGCCGGGCTCGCGCTGGCGCTGCGAAAGCCCGAACGGCTGCGCAAGCTGGTGGTGGTCAACGGCTGGGCGCGGCCCGACCCGCATTTCCTGCGCTGCTTCGCCGTACGGCTCGCACTGCTGCGCGATAGCGGCCCCGAAGCGTACTTGCGCGCCCAGCCGATCTTCCTCTACCCGGCGACGTGGATCAGCGAGCACAGCGCCGCGCTCGATGCCGAACTGCCCCATCAGCTCGCCGCCTTTCCGGGGCGGGAAACGATGGAAAAGCGCATCGCCGCGCTCGCCACATTCGATGTCTCGCGCAAAATCGAAGCGCTCGCGGTGCCGCTGCTGGCGCTCGCCGCCAAGGACGACATGCTGGTGCCGCATACTGCGTCCGAGGCATTCGAAGCCGCGCCTACTTCAGTTACCGCGTGGATGGGTTGGGGCGGCCACGCCTGCAATGTCACCGATCCGGGCACCTTCAACCTGCTCGTGCTCGATTATCTGAGAGGCTAACCCATGCAGATCGGTGTCTTTGTCCCCATCAACAACAACGGCTGGCTGATC
>JANMPV010000031.1:0-11740 GCA_031370045.1 Novosphingobium sp.
GGGGCCGCAGGGCACGCTGTTCGGCGCCAGTTCGCTATCGGGCACGCTGCGGATCATCACCAACCAGCCCAAGCTCGATACTTTCGAAGGCAGCTTCGACGTCGAGGCCAACAAGTTCGGCAAGGGCGATTACGGCGGGCAGGTCGAAGGGATGGTTAATCTCCCGATCAACGACAAGATGGCGCTGCGCGTGGTCGGTTTCTACACCAAGGCGGGCGGCTATATCGACAACATCCCCGGCACGCGGACTTTCACGCTCGACGATGCGGCGGGCGATCCAAGGGGATTGACCAACCTGACGGTCAACAATTCGACGCTGGTCAAAAGCGACTACAACGATGTCGAGACCTATGGCGGGCGTGCCGCGCTCAAGATCGATCTCGACGAAGACTGGACCGTCACCCCGCAGATCATCTACCAGAATCAGGTCAGCAACGGCGGCTTCCTGTTCGATCCGCGCAAGGGCGACCTCAAAGTCACCGACTATCTGCCGAGCAAGAACAAGGATCGCTGGTACCAGGCCGCGCTGACGATCCAGGGCAAGCTAAGCGATTGGGACGTCACCTATGCGGGCGGCTATTTTGAGCGCAAAGTCGATAACCTTGCCGATTATTCCTATTATTCGGTGGCTTACGATACGTACGGTTCGTACGCGACTTATTTCCCGCTGGCCAACGGCACGTTCATCGATCCCACCGAGAATTCCATCTTGGGTGACAAGTACGCGAAACTGACCAACGAGTTGCGCTTTTCGTCCCCGGCCGAGAACCGCTGGCGACTGACCGCCGGACTTTTCATGCAGCGCCAGACCGACAAAATCCGCGCCGACTACGAAATCCAGCGAATCAGTGCGGTTCCCAACCCGATTTTCTTCTCGCCCTTCCCCGGCGGCGATTCGATATTCCGCACCCGGATCAAGCGGACAGATCGCGACTACGCCGCGTTCGCGCAGGGCGAGTTCGACCTGACCGATCGCCTCACCGCGATCGCGGGTCTGCGCTATTACAAATACGACAACACCGTCTACGGCTTCTCGGGAACAACCGGCGGCAGTTCGATCAGGGCTTGCATTACAGGCCTGACCCCGCGCCCGGACGTGCCGTGCGTCAATGCCGACAAACGGGCCAAGGACGACGGCTTCATTTGGAAGGGCGGCCTTAAATTTGACGTGACAGACGATGTCATGATCTACGGCACGGTTTCGCGGGGCTTCCGCCCAGGCGGCAACAACCGCCGACCCGGGGTCGATCCATTCAAGGCGGACACGCTCGACAACTTCGAGCTCGGGACCAAGGCCCGGTTCGGGCGGGTCACTCTGAATGGGGCGGCATTCTACGAAAAGTGGAAGAACTTGCAGTTTGGTCTCGTTCCGGCGGGCCAGAACGGGGTGACCAACACCTACAACGCGGGCGATGCGCGGATTTACGGCGTGGAAGGCGATATCAATGCGCGGTTCGGCGGGCTGACTCTGAGCGCAGCAGGGACATACGTCGATGCCCAGCTGACCACCGACTTTTGCCAGGTCGACAACGTCACCAAGAACATCGTCTGCGTCCCCGGTCAGCCCCCGGCAGCGCCCAAGGGTACGCGCCTGCCGGTCCAGCCGCACTTCAAGGGCAACGCGACGGCGCGCTATGAATTCCCGGTCTCGTCCGCGACTGGTTTCGTCCAGGGGGCGGTGTTCTATCAGGGTGGAACCCGCTCGTTCCTGACCGACGCCGATTTCGCCGCAGTGGGCGCGACCAAAGGGTTTGCGACGATGGACTTCTCCGCAGGGCTCAAGTGGGCATCGTGGCGGATCGAGGCGTACATCCAGAATGCCTTCGACAAGCGCGGCGCACTAAGCCTCAATACCGCCTGCGCGACCCAAATCTGCGGGCAGTATTCGCGGGTCTATCCGACCAAGCCGCAGATCTTCGGAATCAAGGCGGGGATCGATTTCTGAGAGGGTTGTGACCGGCGGTGTAACCCTTTGCAGTTAGGTTCCGAATAGGCCTAGATGAACTCCATGGCCCAACCGCGCCGCCACTCCCTTGCAACCCGCCTCTGGCACTGGCTTAACGCGCTGGCGATCGGGCTGCTGTTCTTTTCGGGGCTCAACATCTCGAATGCCCACCCCCAGCTCTACTGGGGCCAGTGGGGCTTCGATCCGGCCACCGCGTGGCTGCGCCTGCCGCATTTCCCCGCGTGGATGACGATCCCTGGCTATTACTCGCTGGCCGAGGCGCGGCTGTGGCATTTCCTCGCGGCGTGGCCGTTCGCGATCGGGCTGCTGCTGTTTCTGGTGGCGCTGCCGTTTTCCCGCCACGGGCGCGAGTTTCGGCTGAAAGGGCGCGACTTGCGCCTGAGTGCGATCCGCGAAGACATCGGACACCACCTCAAGCTCAAATTCGATCCGCCGCCGGGCAGCGCCTTCAACCTGCTTCAGAAATACCTCTACATCGCTGTGATATTCATAGGGTTGCCGCTGATGGTGCTGACCGGGCTGACCCTGTCCCCGGGGATCAACGCGACGTTCCCGTGGTTGCTCGACCTGTTCGGCGGCCGCCAATCGGCGCGTTCGATCCATTTCGTGATTGCCTGGGGCTTGTTCGGGTTTTTCGTGCTGCACATCCTCGCCGTGCTGCTCTCGGGCCCGATCGGCCAGGTGCGCGACATGATTACCGGCGGGCGCGCCGAGGGAGCCACGCCATGATCGGTCGTCGGGGAATCATCGGCGGATTGCTCGGGGGTTTTGTCGCCGGGTGTACCAAGATCGGGCACAGCGGTCCGGGAGCGTCGCTCCTTGCCACTGTCGAGGAGTGGAACCTTGCCATTCAGCGGGTGCTTACCAAGCGCACCGCACTGGCGCGCGAGTTCTCGGTCGAGGACATATCGCCGGTGTTTCGCGGCAACGGCAGCATCGCTCCGGGCACACCGGCTTACGCCGCACACACCGCCAGCGGGTTCGCCGACTGGCGACTGGCGGTCGATGGCCTGGTCGAACGCCCGCTTTCGCTGTCGCTCGTCCAGTTGAAGGCGCTCAAACAGCGCACCCAGATCACCCGCCACGATTGCGTCGAGGGGTGGAGCGCAATCGGCCAGTGGACCGGGGTTCCGCTGCACGAACTGCTGCGCGCTGCCGGGCTGCGCCCCGAGGCAAAGTTCATCGTCTTTCACTGCGCCGACATCCTCTCCGGCGCCCAGTATTACGAAAGCATCGACCTGATCGACGCGCTGCACCCCCAGACGATCGTCGCGCATTCGCTCAACGGCGCGCCGCTGCCGATCAAGAACGGCGCGCCCTTGCGGATGCGGATCGAGCGCCAACTGGGCTACAAGCAAGCCAAGTATGTCGAGCGGATCGAGGCGGTCGCGAGCCTTGCCGATATCGCGGGTGGCAAGGGTGGCTACTGGGAGGATCGTTCGGGCTATCAGTGGTACGCGGGCATCTGATCGCCAGCGAACCACGGTCCGTCGCATACTGAACAATAGGCCCGTCCATTCATGTCTGGTTTGGACGGGATGAATGAAAAGACCTCTCGAAGATTCGTCAAGCATCTCGAAAGGCCAGACATGCTCAAGAAAATCCTCATCGCAACGACGCTCGCCGCCGTGGCCCTGCCCGTCGGCACGGCTTACGCCGATCCGCCACCGTGGGCCCCGGCGCACGGCTATCGGGCCAAGCAGGCGTACAATCAGCAGCGCACTTACGCGACAGACAACGGCATCCGCTACTGGCAAGGCGACGACGGTCGCTATTACTGCAAGCGCAGCAACGGCACCACCGGGCTGCTGCTGGGCGGGGCGGCGGGTGCATTGATCGGCCGCGCGATCGATACCCACGGTAGTCGCACCACCGGCACGATCCTGGGAGCAGCTGCGGGCGCGCTGCTGGGCCGCGAAGTTGAGCGCAACCGTTCGACCGCGCGCTGCCGCTAGGCCAGACACAGAGGGGCTGGGCGCACAGGGTTTGACGATAGGCGCTTGCCAAAGCCTGGGCGAGACTCCAAGGCTCGCCCATGGTTCCCTTTTCGTTCGCCGGTGAAGAATGGCTGCTCAGTGCCAACCGCGCGCTGTTCCGGCCGCGCGACGCCGCGCTGCTGGTGGCCGATCTCCACCTCGAAAAGGCCAGCTTCTATGCGCGCTACGGGCAGATGCTGCCCCCCTACGATAGCCGCGCGACGCTGGAACGGGTCGCGCTGGCGATCCGCGAGACGGGCGCGCGGCGGGTGTTCTGTTTGGGCGACAACTTCCACGACAACGAGGGCCCGCAGCGGCTCGAACCTCACGCCGCCGGGATGCTCGCCGCGCTGACCCGCGCGGTCGAGTGGGTGTGGATCACCGGCAACCACGATGCCAAGGCCGAAGCCGTCTCGGGCGGGGCGATGATCGACGAGATCGAGATCGGTGGGGTAATCCTGCGCCACCGCGCCAAGTCTGGAGAGACCCGGCCCGAGCTGTCGGGGCATTATCACCCCCGCCTCCACCTGACCGTGCGCGGGCGCAGGATCGTTCGGCCCTGCCTGGTTGCCAGCGTGAGCGAAAACGCCAGTGAGCTTGGGGGCCAACGAATGATCCTGCCTGCGTTCGGCGCGCTGACCGGGGGGATGAACGCCGCCGACCCCGCAATCCTCGCCGCAATGCAGCCTGCCCACACGATTGACGCGCTGGTAGCGGCGGGCGGACAGGTCGCCCGGTTCCCGCTGTGGCGGGCCGCAGCCTGACCCGCAAAACACCCATCGCGCGCCCCCTTTCACAAACTGCGATTTCGCAGTAAAGCGCGCTCGAACTCGCAACCACCCAAGGAGCACATACTATAGCACCCCCACCCCGGCGCATGATGACGCCCCCTGTTAAAAGCGGCCCGCGCTTCAACGGGATGATCCAGTCGGACAAGGTCCGGGTGATCGACGAGAGCGGCGAGAATATCGGCGTTATGTACACCCGTGAGGCGATCGAACAGGCTGCAGAAGTCGGGCTCGACCTGGTCGAAGTCTCGCCCAACGCCGATCCGCCGGTGTGCAAATTCCTCGATGTCGGCAAGTTCCGCTACGAGGCGCAGAAGAAGGCCAACGCCCAGCGCAAGACGCAAAAGACGCAGGAAATCAAAGAGATCAAGATGCGTCCGAATATCGACGATCACGATTACGATGTAAAGATGCGCAACGTGAACCGGTTCATCGATGACGGCGACAAGGTCAAAGTGACGCTGCGCTTCCGCGGCCGCGAACTGAGCCACCAGCAGCTCGGCATGGCGCTGCTCCGGCGGGTCCAGGAAGACACTGCCGAAGTCGCCAAGATCGAGGCCTATCCCCGCATGGAAGGTCGCCAGATGCTGATGGTGCTTTCGCCGAAGTAGCCCGGCGCGTGAGGGGGGATGCCATAACCGCGCGGCGATCGGGGTGGTTTCCCACCATCCCGCGCCAGCGCCTGGTTTCGATCATCGGTGGCTCGGCCGGCAACCTGGTCGAATGGTACGATTGGTTCGCCTACGCTTCGTTCGCGATCTACTTCGCTCCTGTTTTCTTCCCCAAGGCCGATCCCACCGCCCAGCTGTTCAGCACCGCGACGATCTTTGCCGCAGGCTTCGTGATGCGCCCGATCGGCGCGTGGGTCATGGGCCGCTTCGCCGACGCGCGCGGACGCAAGGCCGGGCTGACTCTGTCGGTCGGGCTGATGTGCGGCGGATCGCTGTTACTCTCGCTCGCCCCGACTTACGCGACCGCGGGCCTGCTGGGCCCGGCGACGCTGCTGCTGGCGCGGGTTCTTCAGGGCTTGTCGCTGGGCGGAGAATATGGCGCGAGCGCGACCTATCTGGCGGAAATGGCGCCAAAGAAGAACCGCGGTTTCTGGGCCAGCTTTCAATACATGACTCTGTGCGGCGGTCAGCTTTGCGCCATCGCAGTGGCTGTCGTCCTCCAAGGGTTCCTGAGCGAGGCCGAGCTAACCGCCTGGGGCTGGCGCGTGCCGTTCGTGATCGGCGCGCTGCTGGCGCTGGGGGTGTACCTATTGCGCCGCAACCTGGCTGAAACCCCGTCGTTCCAAAACCAGGCGGCCGATCGCCCGGCTTCGACCGCCACGCTGCTGTGGCGCAACCACCGCCGCGAAAGCATCCTGGTCGCGATGCTCTCGGCTGGCGGCGGGCTGGGAGCATACACCTACACCAGTTACATGCAGAAATACCTGTTCAATACGGTGGGCTTTGGCAAGGCAACCGCCACTTACATCGTCGCCGCAGCGCTGGTGTGGTTCACCGCAATGCAGCCGGTGTTTGGCGCGCTGGCTGATCGCTTCGGGCGCAAGCCGATGCTGCTGGTGTTCGGGATCGGCGGCGCGATTGCCGCAGTGCCGGTATTCCTGACCCTCGAAACAACGACCTCACCGGTCGTCGCCACACTGATCCTCCTGATCCCGCTAACCCTGCAGAGCGGCTACAGCGCCAACAACGCACTCGTGAAGGCGGAACTGTTTCCCGCGCACATCCGCGGGCTGGGTGTCGCGCTGCCCTATGCTATCGGCAACGCGCTGTTCGCCGGCACGCTCGAGATGGTCGCTTTGGCGTTGAAGGGTGCCGGGATGGAACGCCTGTTCTACGTCTATGTCGCGGCTGTCATCGCCATGGCTGGCGTCGCGACGCTGCTGCTGCCAGAAACTCGCGACCGCAGTTTGATCACCACCGATTAGTGAGCCTGAAGTCTTTATTAATCTGGTATTGGTGACCTAAGTCACGGAACTATAACCTAAACGGCGCATTGGTCGAATGGGTAAAGCAGGTCAGGGGCGCTCCACCGATATCTGATTTCTTGTTGCGGTGCCGGTATCGACCGAGCGCCGCAGAAAAATTGCGCGTCAATGCATCCGCGCAGCCACTCGCGACGTAGCTGCCATCGCGACTGGTCAACAAGTCGTTCCGAAACAGGAGAAAAAAATGGGTCGGCCACGTAAATGGATCGTTGGATCCGGTATCTTGATAGGTTCAGCAGCAATCGCACTGATCGTACCAGGGCAACTCGCGTTCAGCGCCGATCACCTTGATCCCCCCGCGCGAACCGATCCGGCGGTCGATACAACCCCCGACACCCCCGCCGACATCGCGGATATCTATGCCTTCTCGGATGCCACCAACGCCTATTTCGCGGTTAGCTTTGCGGGCCCACAGGCCGCCGGTGTACCTGCATTCTACGATCGCGACGTGCTCTACACGGTCAACGTCTCGACCAGTGCGCCCGCTACTTCGGCAGACGTCAGCATCCGCTTTCGCTTCGGCCCCGCGACCAACGGAACTGGATCGGGCATTTCGGTCGAGAACCTGCCCGGGGTCAATGGCGCGATCGTCGGCCCGGTCGAATCGATCCTCAGCAAAGACGGGGTGCGAGTCTATGCCGGTCTGCGCGACGATCCGTTCTTCTTCGACCTCCAGGGCTTCAGGGAAACCCGCTCGACCGCCACACTCCGGTTCGACAAGACCCGCAACTTTTTCGCGAACAAGAACGATACGATCGTGATCCTGGAAATTCCCAAGACGCGTCTGGGAGGCAACGCCAACTCGATCGATGCCTGGGCGACCACCGCTCGCTTCGGAGGGCAACTGTGATGACCCGTTTTACTTCAGCCACACTCCGCCGCAGCGCGCTCGCCGTCACCCCCTTGGCTCTCGCGCTGAGTCTTGTCGGCTGCGGTGGCAACAACAACTCCGCAGTAGCGCCCCCGCCGGTTGCGGTCGCCCCCGCTCCGACCCCTGCACCGTCCCCCAGCCCAACACCGACACCAAGCCCGGCCAGCCGAGACGTCAGCGCGTGTCTGAGCCAGGTGATCCCGGGAACGGGCGGAGCAACACCTGCATCGCTGGTGCTTCCGGACACAGTGAAGCTCAACTTCGGCGTGGCGAGCGGTTTCCCCAACGGACGCAAGCTCAACGATCCGGTTGTCGACGTGACCCTGGCGGTGTTGTTGCTCGACATGACCAAGCACAGCCCGGGATTGTTGGCGGGCCTGCCGCTCAATCCGCCGGCCGACAGCACCCTGCTCACCACGTTCCCGTTCTTTGCGGCGGCCAACGGTGGTCAGCCAGGGACAGGTACGGGCACGTCGTTTAACTTCCGCACCGATCCGGCCAGCGGTTATGTCCGGGTCGATCGGATGGGCCAGCCCGCGGTGGCAACGGCGCTGATCGGTTCTGCCATGAAGAACGCCTACAACGACGCCAACCCGAGCGACGACGTGGCCAACACCTTCGTTCCAGAGATCGTCGCCCAGTTGACCGCGTTGCATAACGGGTTGGCCGACGATTTGATCGCGCTCGGCCTTACGCCCTGCTCGAAATAAAATCGTGTTCTGAATCGGATAAGCCAGGGAATGCCAATGCTTTAGCTGCGGCAATCCCTGGCCCTCCTAAGATGGACCGCGAGATTTATCTTGGCATCGTCGGATATGACGATACCATGTCGGAATAAGCCGCGAGTGGGTGCCCAGGTTGGTGCCATGGCAACTCAGACGGTCAGGTCGCTCCTCAAAACGCCACGCTGGAGAGGCCGACATGAAGCGCACCATCAGATATGCGCTGTACACCGCAACCCTTACCGCAGGCGCGCTGGGCGCGCTGGTATTTGTTCCGGGACAGCTTGCATTTTCCGCCGACCACCTCGATCCGCCCATGCGCGCCGATCCGGCGGTGGATACTACCCCCGACATTCCAGCCGATATCGCGGACATCTATGCGTTCCACGATGCGACAAACCTCTATCTGATTTATACCTTCGGCGGACCCGCTGCACCGAACCTTCCCGCGTTCTATGATCGCGATGTTCTCTATACCATCAACGTCTCGACCTCCCTGCCCGCCACTTCGGCCGACGTTTCGATTCGCTTCAGGTTTGGTCCAGGGTCCAATCCGGGCGAGTGGGGAATTTCGGTTGAAAACGTCCCCGGGGTGAACGGTGCCATTGTCGGCCCGGTGGAACAGATGCTCAGCAAGGACGGCGTGCGGGTTTATGCCGGTCTGCGCGACGATCCGTTCTTCTTCGATTCGCAGGGCCTGCGCGAATCGCGCAACACCGGCACGATCCGCTTCGACAAGAACCGCAACTTCTTCGGAGCCAAGAACATCACCACGGTCGCGCTGGAAATTCCGCGCAGCCGCCTCGGCAGCAACGGTAATGCGTCGCTTGATGTATGGGCGCTTTCAGCCCGGCTCGGAGGGCAGCTGTGATGACCATGATCTCAGTCGCCGCGCTGCGCCGCGGATCGCTCGCTGTCACACCCTTGGCCCTCGCTCTGAGCCTTGTCGCCTGCGGCAATGACAACAAAGCAGCGGTCGTGGCACCTCCGGTTGCGGTAGCTCCAGCCCCCGCTCCGGCTCCAGCACCCTCTCCGACCCCCACCCCAACCCCCAGTCCGGCCAGCCGCGACGTCAGTGCTTGCCTCAGTCAGGTGATTCCGGGCACCGGTGGAGCGACGCCCGCGTCGCTGGTGATCCCCGATACGATCAAGCTCAACATGGCCCTTCCTGCCGGCTTCCCCAACGGACGCAGGCTCGAGGATCCGGCACCCGACATCACTTTAGCGGTGCTGCTCCTCGACATGAGCAAAAACAGCCCGGCAACTTTTGCCAATCTGCCGCTCAATCCGGCGGCAAACGACAGGCCGTTCCTGACGACGTTCCCGTTTGCGGCGGCGCCCCAGGGCACCCCATTGCTGGCTCCGGGAACGGGCGCATCGTTCAACTTCCGTACCGATCCGGCTTCTTCGTATGTCCGGGTCGATCGCGAAGGGTCGCCAGCGGTCACCACTGCGGTGATCGGCGGACCGCTCAAGAACGCCTATAACGATGCCGGTCCCGCCGAAGACATAGCGGGCACATTCGTTCCCGAGATCGTCGCGCAGTTGACCGTGTTGCACAATGGCCTCGCGGACGACCTGATCGCGTTGGGCCTTACGCCCTGTTCGAAGTAGCCGGGTGACATAGCCGCAGAGCGGGTCCAGACATTCGTCCATGACTCGATCCGCGGCTATTTCGAAAACCATTTTCCGGGCACGCACGCCAAGCTGGGCTTGGCTGCTGATGATTGCCGTCGTGCTAGTGACAGCGCTCGGCGTGATTTCCGATCGATTCCAACGGGATGTGCCGCAGGCTACGCTCGATCCGACGAAACTTCGTCCCGGCTATGGTCCAGCAACTTATGCCGCTGCCCTGGCCACCGCCAAGAGCCACCTTATCGGCGCGCGCCTTGGTTATGACCACGCGCCGGGCGAATGGTTGCGCGGCGAAGTCCTTGCCCGCGCGCTGATCGCCCATTGGCGGCTTGCGGGCGACTATCGCGATCTGGCCGAGGCCGATGCCCTGCTGGACCGCGGACTCGCGCTGGCACCCGAGCCATCGGGTCCGGCGCTCGAGCGAGCCGTACTCTCGGTTCTCGTCCATCGCCTCGATCAAGCCGGGATAGCGCTCGACCGGGTCGGGCGTTCGGCCATGCCCGATCCTGCCGACACTGCCGATGCCACCGCTCTGCGCGGCGATATCGCGCTGCAACGCGGGCAACTGGGGCAGGCTTCGCAGGATTTTGCGCGCGCGCTGAAAATCGATCGCGCCACCGGGATCGGACTGCGCGGGGCGATGCTCGAGGCCTATCGCGGGGATCGGGCAGCAGCAGCACAGGGGCTGGAAGCTATCCTGGCGCGCCCGCGCCAGCAGCCCGTAGTCCTGGCCGAGGTCATGCTCCAGCGCGCCAACATCGCCTATATGACCGGCGATTGGGATGGCGCGGGGCGCTGGATCGGCGCCGCGCAACGGGTGTTTCCTGGCTATTGGCTGGCCGACTCCTATGCCGCGCAGCAGTTTGCGCTGGCCGGGCGCAGCGGTGACGCGATCCGCGCCTATGAAATCGTCGCCCGGCGGACCGCGCGGCCCGAGGTGCAGGATGCGCTCGCCCACCTGCTGCGGCTCGAAGGCCGCGGCACCGAAAGCCGGGCATGGGCGGCAAAGGCCGCGGCAGGCTGGGAGGCCCGCGCGCAGTTGTTTCCCGAGGCGGTCGTCCACCACCAGGCCGAGCATGAAATCGCGGTCGGCAGCGCCAGCCGCGCCCTCGCCCACGCCCAGGCCGATATCGCCCAACGCCCGCAAGCCCCCAGCCTGATCCTGCTCGCCCGCGCGCTGCTGTCCGCAGGCCGCCCGGGTGAGGCGCTCGCCGCGCTCGATCGCGCCGCTGCGCAAGGCTGGGTCAGCGCCGGCCAGGAGATGGCGCGCGCCGAGGTTCTCGCCGCGCTGGGCCGCACATCCGACAGCGAAGCGGCGCGCGCCAAGGCCGAAGCGATCAATCCCCGCGCTGCCGACCCGCGCACCCGGCTGATCTGGTTCGGGCATGATTGAGGTGCAAGAAGCCGGTGTCCGCCCCAGACCCGCTCGTGCTGAGCCTGTCGAAGCACCGCCGATGAGCAGTCTTCTTGCGCGTCCTTCGACAGGCTCAGGATGAGCGGGTCTGGGAATTCGGGAAAAAGGGTCTGGGCAGCGATTTTCGGGATGATCGTTGCGCTTTTCGCCCCTTCCGCCTCTGCCCACCTCACCCCCAATTCCGAGATCCGCCTGCGGTTCGAGCCGGGCACATTGCACGCCGACGTGCTGATCCCCGAGGCCGAGTACCGATTTGCCACTGGCCGCCCGGCCAACGATCTGGCGAACCTGCGCGGTTATATCCTCGCGCACACCGCCGCCCTCGCCCCCGATGGGCGGCGCTGGACGATGGCGCTGACCGACCTGCGCGTC